>DATKQS010000015.1 GCA_035532555.1 Thermoplasmata archaeon
GACGCGGTGGGTCATGGCATACGTAGATACGTATGCTGATACAAGAACCTGCCGGTAGACGGGCGCGTCGATCTACGAGAGAGAAACGGGCGTTGGGTAGGCACCTGCTACCCAAGAGGCCGGGAGGTCAGGTCTGAGAGCCACTACGTTAGCCGACTGACCCGGACTACCCGTGACGCCACCGTGCGAACCCGGGCGATGATCGTGCTGCATTCAATGCAGGGCTTCTCCCCACCCAAGATCGCTCGCATGGTCTACTGGTCCCCGGCATGGGTCCGACGGGTCATCCGCGACTTCAATCGAATCGGGACCGCCGCCCTCTACCCTACCCGAGCCGGAGGTCGTCCTCCCGAGTTCACGAAGCCGATCCGTCAGAAACTCGTCGACCTCGCCCTCTCTCGCCCGAGAGACCACGGAATGCTGTTGCAGACCTGGTCGCTCGAGCGTCTGAAGACCGCCGCCATTCGTGAGGGGATCGTCGAGTCGATCAGCGAGGAGCGACTACGGGAAATCCTCCACGCGGAGGCCGTCTCCTTCCAGGCCGTGAAGACCTGGAAGAAGTCCAACGACCCGGAGTTCGACTCCAAGGTCCGACGCCTCCGCACGCTCACGAATCGTGAGCACAACCCTCCCATCGTGGTCGCGGCGGACGAGATGGGTCCGATCGCTCTCCGACCCTATGGGGGCCGCACTTGGGCTCGGTCGGGTCACCCCGACCGAGTTCGAGCGACCTACAAGAAAACGTTCGGGGTCCGGTACCTGTTCGGCATCTACGACTACTATCGCGACCAGATGGACGGGTTTCTCTCCCCGTCCAAGCACACCCGGGTGTGGCGACGGCCGTTACGATTCGTTCGGGCGCACTACCCGGGGGGAGATCGGATCTACCCGATCAACGACAACCTCTCGACACATTGGACGCCCTCGGCGCGGGCGCTGGCCCGCGCCCTGAACATCGTGATGGTTCCCACGCCGACCAACGCCTCGGAGTACAACCTCGTCGAGGCACACTTCGGAGAGGTCAAGGATCTCGCACTGACCGGGTCGGACTATTCAGACCGGTGGCACCTATCGCGGGCGATCCACGACGGGATCCAGCATCGGAACGAGAACGCCGAACCGAAGGTCCACAAAGTCAAACGACGTTTGTGGATTCGGCACTAGGTAGGTCGATTCCTCTCAGCGTTTTCCCACGACGAACGGATCGGAACCGGCCCGGAACGGCGGAATCCATGGGCGGGTCGAATATAGTCGCCAACTTGCACCAGCCCGGAGAGGTGGAGCGGTGTCCAGATCGACTGAGTCGCGGGTCCCGTCCGAGCCCACCAAGCTCGCCGGAACGAGCTGGTACCTCATCGCGCTCGTGGTTGGTCAGGGGCCTCTCGGCGGATTCCGGCAGCTACCGGCCCTCTCTCCGGGCCACGGTCCCCAAGAGACGGTGGATCGGTACGGGCGCGATCAGAGACGTGCTTCGAGGGGCCGAGCTTCATCTCGGGATGTGCTGGGCCTGTAGTGTCGCGTTGCTCGAAACCCGAGAGGCACATGGTTCGAGTTTCTCCATGCAGTATGGACTGCTAGGAGAGAGTTGGCTTCTCGGGAATCGACGGTACATGTCCGGAGGCAGGCCCATCATTAGAGGTATGTCGACTGTAACGTTGAGTCGCCGACAGGAACGGGAGAATAGGGAACGGGAGGCACCAAACGGAGGTTCCCCCGCGCGACACCGGAGATTCGTGACCGCGGCACTCGTCCTCACCGTGGTGTCCTTGATGGCACTAGCGTCGTTCTCGGTGGCTCTCTATGCCCTCCCGGTTCACGCCGCAACGAATCCCCCGGCCGGGGCAACGAGCTACGTCAACATCACGATCTCCTACGATCCGGCGACCGGGACATCCTGGTTTACCCCGGCGAACTTCGTGGTCCCGGCGCACACGAAGGTTGTATTTACCATACGAAATTACGACCCCGTGGACTCCGCGCTCCTCGTTCCCTGGGACAACCGGGTCATCGGTACGCTCGGAGGGATCGAAATGGTGGGTACGGGTAACACGACCCCCGAGGCGGACATGACGGGCTTGGCTCCTGGCGCGATAAGTCACACGTTCACGATGTTCGATGCGTACTACAACTTGAGCGTACCGATCCCACCGGCCTCGACCGGCTCCACCCCGGCCTTGGTCACGTTCGGGGCCGAATTCAATACGACCGGGGCGTTCGCGTGGGGGTGCATGTGCCGTTGCGAGGATATGAGCGATCCCGGAATGATGTATGGCACCGTGGACGTGATCTGAGGGGACTTCGGCGCCCCCCCCCGCCGGCGTCGAGGTCCATCGTGGGGCCCGCCGGGGTGAAGGGAACGGCGTACCGACGTTTGGCATGCTCCCGCTCTCCGCGACACGCGCAGTAGGTGTGTCGTCCGAGGGTTCTCCTACCGGATCGCCTACCGAGGCAGCTGTCTGCCGCGGTCCTCAGCGGTGCAATAGAGGTGGAGAGCCACCGACGCGAGACCGCGCCGGCACCCGGGCCGCCGCTGCCGACACCCCCACGGTTCGAGGCGACCCGGCGTCGGATCGAGGGGCGGGGTCCTGACTCTTCTAGTCCG
Organism: Thermoplasmata archaeon; assembly: GCA_035532555.1. Lineage (NCBI taxonomy): Archaea > Methanobacteriati > Thermoplasmatota > Thermoplasmata > Thermoplasmata archaeon. The sequence continues at coordinate 2,603 of DATKQS010000015.1, forward strand.
GCTCAGGGACTATGATCGGAGCGGATGACCCGGGCAGAGACCCGGCGACCTCCGAAGAGATCATAATGGAGTTACGGGACGTGGACCGAAGGATAGTCTCCGGCTCGAGATAGCGGTTGATCGTGATCTCGTTGATCTCGACCAGCATCTCGACCGCCATGACGAGGTCCCAAGCGATGCGCTGGGCCGGGGCTGGCCCCTCCTTCGTGCGGACGAGGCGGCCCTTTCGGTCCTCCAGTCCGTACTGGTGGGAAAGCCATCGATTGATGTCGTTCAATGTCGAGTTCGCCCCGAGCACGGATAGGCCGAGAAAGGCCTCCATCGTCCGCTTGAGGAAGGAATCGAAATCGGCCAGCATTCGGTCCATGCTGTCCGCCGCCTTCAACAGATGGGCGCGGTCGGTTCCCAGCCACGACCCAAGCTCATGGCCGATGTCGGCCAGCAGGTCGCCGTTCACCTCTAGGACCTTGGCCACGAGGCGGCTACCGATCTGGAAATGATGGCTCGTCACTCCGATCTCGACAGCGATGTGAAAGTCATCCGAGGCGAGAAGCAGCTGACGCACCATCAAGAGATAGAATCGATCGATCTCGTCTTCGACCAGCGGCAGCCGGTCCAGGACCGAAGGGTCCCCCTCCCGCAAACTGCGTCGGCACAGCTCGACGGCCTGGTCGAGTAGGCGGACGGTTCTCTGGAGGAGGCGCGCGAATTCATACTTTCCCGGGTCGACGGAGATCTGGACCTCGACTTGGTTCGCGGACTCCTCAACCAGGCTCATCCCGAGAATCTTCTTGGTGATGTAGTCGATATCCGCGTGCTGCGCCTCGGTCAGGGGTGAGCTTCCCACGATTTGGACACGGTCGTGTCCGGTGATGTAGGCGCCGACCAGGAGCCGCGCGAAGAGGTTCGGGTCCGAGACTTGGGTTTCGATCCGCAGGGTCTTCTGCCGCCCTGACGGTGCCCGGACGACGTGGGAAACGGAGAGCTCGAGACGCCCTCCGGCGAGCTCCTTGAACTCCAAGACATCGCCGGGGCGAATACTGGCGGAATGGATCCAAGACCTCGGCAATGTCACAAAGAGCGAGGAGTGGCCGGTCTTCTGGACCCGGCGCAATAGGCGGAGCTCATCGCGCCGATCCTTCGCGGCCATATCGTAGGGCATCTCTTCCCCTTCGAGGTCACTCGGAAAACTTTCCCTCCGACGCTCCGCGTCGGATGGCCGCCCGTATCATATGTACTCTCCGTGCAACGCCGTTGACGTCTCGGGGAGAACTCGCACGGATGACACGGATGGTCCCGGTGAGTCTTCTTTCCGTTTGACAGTACGGTACATTCCATCCCATCCGAGTAGACTTTCCCTCCCAACGATCGTTCGGTGGGCTGACGGTGAAGTCCGGCGGGTGACAGAGACGACGCGAGTAGCCTCAGTCTTGGCATCGGTACCCGGGGAGAGGCTGACGCTCGCGGCCACGGCAGGATCCGAGGACCCCCCTCCACAGGATGCCGGTGTTTGCGCCGCCGCATCGGACCGATGCGCAGTGACGGTCCCGGTCGACGCGTGGGCCCTCTTCCGTGATCCCCCAGTGGTTGAGGGCGTTTGGAAGAGATTCCTCCATGCCTCACACCAAACGCGAGGTCTCGAGCGATGAGTGAAAAGATCGTGGAAGCAGATCCTACCCCCTTCCTCGACGGAGGGGGAGTGAAGTTGATTCCGCGAATGCCCTGGTTGAACTCCCGACGCCTGGCGTTCTTCCTCATCTTCTGGGCTACGATCTTCTTCGCAGGAAGCGTCTTCGTCAACAACCCCTTCACGGGCTTCGGCGACGCCTCGAATTGGGACGTCGGGGCCGGGTCGCCCAACTACTACTGGGTCGTGATGTATCTCCATGGGCTCAACGCCGGGCTCGTGGGGATCGCCGCCCTCGTGGCGTGCGACTTCTTCGAGCTGCCCTCCATTCACGTTCGACGCGGGATCTTCGTCGGCGTGCTCATCGCCGGCGTCCTCTCTCCGATCGGCGCCGTGTTCAACACTTCGGCTCCGTGGACAACCCCCGGCCTGTGGATCCAGGTCACGGCGTTCCTTGCCCTCGACGAGGTCGTGATCCTCCTCCTGTGGGGGATGCTCACGGTATGGAGGGAGGGCGCTCCCCGGAGCCGGACCTTTCCCTTCATCACAGCCTCGCTGGTCGGGGCCGTCATGTTGGTCGCGGCCCTGATGGGGCACCTCGCCGGAGTGATCCTGGGGTTCGGGGACAACCCCTCCCTGCTCGGACAGTACGCCGCTCAAGAGATGGGCCTGTCGCTGGACGCCTGGGCCGCGAGCCTCATCGGCTCGCACTCGTATCTCATGATCACTGCCGTTGCCGCGGGGGTCATGGCGCTCGCCGCGGTCCGCTTCGGGTACTACCGGCTCGTGGGGGCGACGAAGCTGCTGGCCCAGGTGGGGTTCGCCCTGGTGTGCATCGATCTCGTGTTACAGACGGGGATGGGGCTCCTCCTCGGATTCTCGAGCTGGCCGGGCAACCTTCCTCCCCCGATTCTGGCCCTGCCGGGAATCCCCAGCTTCGTTGCCCTGAACGACGCGAGCAACTTCGTCTTCTTGGTTCTCGGGGGCATCCTGCTGCTCAGCGCGCTGGTGATCGGTACTGGCCGGCTTAAGGGATGGACGAGTCAGGCGGGCCTGCCGATCCGGGTCCTTCCGCTCTTGATGCTGGTCGTCTTCACCGTCCTCACGGCGGTCGTTGAGCCGACCAACGGCACGATAATCGGCACCCCTCCCCAGGCTTGGATTCGGTTGTTCATCGCCTTCTATCTCACAATGATGGTGGTGCTCGTGGTCTTCCTCGCGGAGCGCCTATTGAGCGAGCGGCAGAGCCTCAGGGTCGGCTGGACGGCCACCGTAGGTGCGGTCACCACCTTCGCCGGCGTGTTGGTCTACGTGTCCAGTGGCCTCTACGCCGGAGGGTACATCGCGGCCGCCGGAGTCATCATCATTGGGCTCTCGTTCGTGTTCACTTCGTGGTGGGGCCTTTCCTCAGGATCCCGAAGACTGCACGGCGAGTAGATCCGCGGGAGGCGGCCGGTGCCGCTCACGAGGGCCGTAGAGTCGAGTTGACGCAAAGCTGATGGTGGTCGAGGCACGGGATTACCCCACATTCAGCATGATTCCCGCCGGGAGCACCATCTCCCCGGCCCGAAACGGATCCTTTTCGGGACGCCTTCCTCCAGGTTACGACGGCGGCGTCGGCGGAGGAGTGGAGACCGCGGACTCCTCAACCGGGCTCATCCCGAGAATCTTCTTGGTGATGTAGTCGATATCCGCGTGCTGCGCCTCGGTCAGGGGTGAGCTTCCCACGATTTGAACACGGTCGTGTCCGGTGATGTAGGCGCCGACCAGGAGCCGCGCGAAGAGGTTCGGGTCCGAGACTTGAGTTTCGATCCGCGAGTTGACGATTGCGCGCTCGGAGCATGCCGGATTAGCGCGGGAACCGCCCCAGCTCTCGTCAGTCCGCGTGTTCTACGACGAGCCGGCCTCCTAAACCCGGAGCTGCGCGATCCGACGCCGGGTCCACCGCGCCGCTGCCCCCGTTGCAGCATCCAGTCGATCGGGCCTAGTTCGTCCGACGTCGCTCCTCCCTCCGCGCCGGGTCCCCGCCATCGGGAGGTTTAAGGTCCGAAGCAATCTCCGACGGCATATAGGAGCGGGCAATTCGTGAGCGTCCACGTCGCCTCGATCGGTATGGGTCGGTACGGGAAGCGTCCGGAGGGCCTGATCGATCTCGCCGTGGAGGCCTCCACGCTCGCCCTCGAGGGGATCGGGCGTAAGCCGGTTGACCTCCTCGTAGTCGGGACGATGTTCGCCCAAGGAGCCCAGGGTCGCGAACCCCTTCTCCCACATCTCGCCGGGCGCCTCGGTCTCGAATCGAGCTCGGGTTTTCGCGTGGACTCCTCGAGTGGCACGGGGGGAATGGCCGTCCACGCGGCGGTCCTCGCGCTCGAATCCGGGCGGTTCGACCGCGCGCTCGTCGTTGGTGCCGAGAAGATGACCAACCGGCCCACGGCCGACAACACCAAGGATCTGTCGTCGTCGCTCCATCCGAGCGAGGCCGCGGCCGGAGCGACCATGCCTGCGCTCGCGGCGATCGCGACCCAGCGCTATATCGAGCGATTTCAACTGACCCCCGCAATCTGCGACGCCGCCACGGTCCATGCGAGGGCGATGGCGGCCAGCAACCCGAGCGCGCATTTTCAGAAGGCGGTCACCGTTGAGGAGGTCGCCGCGAGCCGCCCGGTGGCCCTTCCCCTTCGACTCCTGCACTGCTCCGCCATCTCCGACGGAGCGACCGCGCTCGTACTCGAGCGAGGAGAGGGTCCGGCGACGGTCCTCGGGCTCGGCCAAGGCTTCGACACCCTGAGGCTCGTGGACCGGAAGGACCTCTATTCGTTCGCGGCGACACGTCGCGCCGCTCAACGCGCCTACGACTCTGCCGGCATCACACCGAAGACCATCGATGTCGCGGAGGTGCACGACGCTTTCTCTCCTTTTGCGATGGTTCACATCGAGGACCTCGGCATCTGCGGGCCGGGAGAGGCCCCGACATGGTTCGAGCGCGGGTGGGTCCGTCCCGACGGGCGAGTTCCGGTGAACCCCAGTGGAGGGGTGATCGGGCGGGGCCACCCCGTCGGTGCCTCGGGCGTGGCCGAGGTGGCCGAGGTCGCTCTGCAGCTGCGAGGCGAGGCCGGTCGCCATGCGACGGCGAAGCGACCGAGGGTCGGCTTGGCTCAAGCGATGAGCGGGATCGGCTCCCACAACTACGTCACGATCATGGGGAGCACGGGACGATGAATCTTCGACCGGACGATCTCGAGCTTTCGCGTTGCTCGGCATGCCAGGCAGCGTTCCTCCCCAGCGACGGGCCGTGCCCGCGGTGCGGTGGATTGCCGCGCGCTTCCCTCACCGTTCCGTCGACGGGCACGGTGCTCGCATCTACGGTGGTAGTGTACCCCGCCACCGGCTGGGAGAGCCCGCACCGCCTGGCCCTCGTGGAGGTCTCCGAGGGGGTTCGCGTGCTCGCGATCGTCGAGGGGGACCTTCCCTCAAGAGGCTCGAAGATGAACGTGCGCGCGGACGGCGCGACCTACCGAGCTCGTATCGCTCCCGAAGGCGCTCGAGGGGACTGACGCTCGAGGCGTCCGAGGCACGGCTAACGACGGCCACCGGTGCTGCCGGGCGCGCGGAGGGACCCAGCGTGCGGTTGCCGGCGAGGATCGGCGCGCTCGTCGCCGCGGGGCCGCTCACGGGTCCCTGCGTGCAACTGACCGATCCGGAGCTGGTGGAGATCAGCTGGCCCCTCGTTCCATTGATGGTTGCGTTGAAGTCCTGGCCGGTTCCGGAAGTCTGGTCGATCCGACAGGTCGTGTACGTAACATCCCAGGTCGGTGCCAGATGGAACGCGGCGGCCCCTCCGACGAGAGCGAGCTCCATGGAATCCTTAACCCCACTTCGGGATAGCCCCCTACGAGAACCAATCGATGAGGGTGTCGACGGAGCCCGCAGACCTCGAGCTGGACTCCCCCACCGCGGGGGGGGGACACTATGGGTCCTGGGCGTCATACTCCTATGCGGTCATCGGCACGTACATCATTCTGCTCCTCCTCGCCTTCTTCACGGTGCCCGCGAGCCTCATCTCCGGCGGGTGGTGGGTGCCCTACCTTCTCTATGCGCTCATCCTGTTCTTCCTGGTCCGCTACCTTTCCACGCACTACTCGATGGACGCCGACCGGCTGCACGCCTCCCGGATCCTCGGCTCCCGCCACGTGAACCTGCACGAGGTGCGGAAGATCGAGTTCGTCAATCTGAGCGATCTCTCGCCGGGCGGGTTCTTCGGATCCTGGGGGTGGCGCGGCCGGATGTGGACGCCTTCGCTCGGACCCATCGATGCGATCTACACCTCGCCGAAAGGGCTCCTGATCACGGCCGATTCGGTGCCGCTGTTCATCTCCCCTCGCGACCCGCCGGCGTTCGCGCGGGAACTCTCCCGGCGCGTGCGCTCGTATCGTGCTCCCCTCGCGATCGATGACGGAGCTCCGGCGGGCGCGCGCGCCCCGGGGTCGATGTAACTTTCGTTCAGTATCGCGGCATCGAGGGGTCGACCTGCTTCGCCCAGGCGTCGATCCCTCCGCGTAGGTTGCGCACTCCGGAGAAGCCGAGCCCGAGGAGAAGCTTCGCGGCGGCGCTCGAACGGACCCCGCTCTTGCAGTACACCACGACGCGCCGAGCATCCGTCACCTCGTTGAGGCGGTCGGGCAGCTCGAGGCGTGGGATCAAGTGGGCGCCGGGAAGACGAACGATCTCCCACTCCTCCGGCTCGCGAACATCGAGCAGGAACGGCGGTTCGGCGGAGCTCAGTTCCTCCGCGAGCGCCTTCGCGCTCACCTCGGGCACCCCCGACGGGGCCGGGGCCGAGCCGACGGCCGGGACACCGCAGAACTCTAGGTAGTCGATGAGTCCCTTCTGCGTCGCGTGGGGACCGCAGAGGTCGCAGTCCGGGTTCTTGCGCAGCGCGAGCTCCCGGAACGACATCGCAAGTGCATCGAACAAGAGCAGGCGTCCGACGAGGGGTTCACCGGCTCCGAGGATGATCTTGATCGCCTCGGTCGCCTGGATGACCCCCACGATCCCCGGCAGCACCCCGAGCACACCGGCCTCGGCGCACGACGGAACGAGGCCCGGAGGCGGAGGTTCCGGATACAGGCAGCGGTAGCAGGGGCCCGCCCGGGCGTCGAAGACGCTCGCCTGCCCTTCGAACCGATAGATCGACCCATAGACGTTCGGCTTGCCGAGCAGAACGCAGGCGTCGTTGACGAGGTAGCGCGTGGCGAAGTTGTCCGTCCCGTCGATCACGATGTCGTATCCCCGAATCACGTCCATCGCGTTCGCTGAGGTGAGCGGCTCGGAGAACGCGGTCACACGGACCCCGGGGTTCATCGCCTGGAGCCGGTCACGGGCCGCGTCCACTTTCGCATGACCCACATCCGCCGTCGTGTACAGGATCTGGCGCTGCAGGTTCGAGACCTCGACCCGGTCGAAATCCACGAGGCCGATCTCTCCCACACCGACGGCGGCGAGATACAGCGCGGTGGGAGAGCCGAGCCCACCAGCGCCCACGATCAGAACCTTCGCGTCACGCAACTTCTTCTGACCTTCGACTCCGACCTCGCTGAGGAGGAGGTGGCGGCTGTACCGCAGCATCTCCTCGTTGGACAAGGCCCGCGCGCGGCTTCCGGCCGGAACGCTGCGCTCGGAGACGACGAGCGGGATTGGGGTCCTCGGTTCGACACCGCCCCCTCCGGCGATCGCGGGGACGATGGACACCACGTCGCCGTCCTTCACGGGCGTGGAGTCCCGTTCCAGGTAGCGAATGTCCTCGTCGTTACGATAGACCGTGACGAAACTGCGGAGCTTCCCCTCCGGGGTGAACAGGTGGCGACCGAGCCCGGAGTGGATGGTGGTGATCCGCCGGAGCACCTCGCCGACCGTGGCGCCCTCGACAGGGATCGTGGCCGCGCCGCCGGCGAACGAGCGTAGTGGCGTGGGGATCTTGACCGAGACTTGTGCCATCGCTGGTACCTGGGTTCGTCCGTTCTTGAGCTCTCGGTATCGTTCGATTCAGACGGTGGCGTGGAGGGGTGAAGCCGGTCGGAGCGGGATTGCACGGAACTCTCGGGCCTCCGCCTCGAGCTCGAACGCGCCGATCTCGCCGGCACGACCTCGTTCGACGTTCTGGACGAGGTACACGTACCAGGGCCAGGCGTGGTCCTGGTCGAACGTGGAGGGCCGTGCCGGGTGGTCCGGGTGGGAGTGGTAGAAGCCGAGGACGAGCAGCGAAGTGCCTTCGAGCCCCTCCTCGATCCGCCGCAGCTCCTCCGGGCGGATCACGAAGCGCCGCCGCCGCTCTCCCTCGTATTCGTTCGTCGCGCGCTCGATGCGCATCACGTGCCGCTCCTCGTCGCGGGCGGTGCCGACGAGGAACCCGCAGCACTCGTCCGGGTAGGTTTCCTCCCCGTGGCGGGCGATCTCTTCGATGAGCCCGGGAGCGAGGTTCGCTACCGCCATCGGTCGGTCTCCTGCACCGTGGGATCCGCGGCGTCCGGCAGGATCGTCACGATGAACGCATCCGGATTCGCCGCACCGAGCGCGAGGGAGGCTGCGACGGCGGCGCCCGCCGACCGACCCACCGAGATCCCCTCTTCCCGGGCGAGCTCGCCTTGGACCTCGATCGCCACCTCGGTCTCGATCCGCATCGTCGCATCCACCCACCGCTCCTGGTACGTCGATGGGCGCAAGGCCGACGGGAGGTGCTTGAGCCCCTCGATCCCGTGCATGGGGCCGGTCGGCTCGACGCCCACGACCCGGATCGTCGGCTGTTGTTCCTTCAGGTACCGCGCCACCCCAGAGATGGTCCCCCCGGTGCCCACGCCCGCGACGAAGTGGGTGAGTTTTCCGCTCGTCTGATGCCAGATCTCCGGGCCCGTGCCCGCATAGTGGGCCTCGGGATTGGCGGGGTTGTTGTACTGATCTGGATAGTAGTACTTCTCCGGCTGGACTTGCGAGATGCGCAGGGCCTCTCGCTGGGCGCCGTCGCTTCCCTCCATCGGGTCGGTCAGGACGATCTCCGCGCCCAGCGCTCGCATCCGACGCAGGCGCTCGGGATGCGCGTTGCGGGGGACGCAGAGCCGTACTGGGAAGCCGAGGCGGGCCCCGAGCATCGCGTAGGCGACCGCGGTGTTGCCGCTGGAGGCGTCCACGAGCGTTCTCCCGTTCCGGAGCTCGCCCGCTTCGATGGCCTCTTCGACAATGAATAGCGCCGCGCGGTCCTTGACCGACCCTGTCGGATTGAGGAATTCGGCCTTTCCGAAAAGGCGGAACCCGCCACCGTGCCGTGCAACGATCCGATCGAGCGGGAGGAGGGGCGTGTTGCCGATCGCTCGGAGCAGAGGATCTCGGAGGGCCGTGTGTTCCGAGCCCTGGGTCCGCTCGATCGTGCGGTTCGCCCCTACCGCAGATGGATCAGATGCGAACATCGCATCCCCCCACGGCCGATCGTGTCCTGCAGATCGACGTCCACTTGACCGATCAGGGTCTCCGTCAGGCGCTGGTCGAACACGTTGCACATCAGGCGGGTGTGAGACAGTGCGTTCCGTCGGAAAACGCAGTTCGAGCGAACGATCCGGAACCCCCCGTCCGTCATCTTCTCCATGGTGCAGTTGAATCCGAAGGCGTTGAGCGAATCGATGAGGTGGCGGGTGCGTTCCTCGAGCGAACCGTCCTTCGGGATTCCCTGGGCGATCCCATGTGCAACGCGCGCCGCCGCGCTCGCGAAGAGCTCGTTGGCGAACTCCTCCCCCTGCCGAGCGAGGATCTCGTCCATCAGCGCATCGAGGAGGAGATCGTACCTCTTCGGGAAGAGCTCCTGACCCTCGGGGGTGAGGGCGTAGCGCTTGCGCGGGCGGCCGACTCCTTCACGACGGAACGTCGGGATCACGTATCCCCGCTCGCGCAGGCGCTCGAGATGCCCTCGAGCTGCGCTCTCTTGGATGCCGAGGGTGTTCGCGATGTTGCGGGCCGTGCATGGGGCCTGAGCGAGTTGATCGAGAATGCGCCCCCGAGTTCCTTCGTGAGGGGCCAGATCTGCTGCGCTCATCCCGTCCTACGAGCGTAACAGACGGCGGCCAAGCTTAAAGGGATTTAGGCACCGCGCTATGCTTAAATAAAGCGACCGACTCGTATCCGCCGAGGGCAATCGATGGCGGAAAAGCCCCTTCATACGCTGGTCATCAAGGGCCTCCGGGTCGAGGTCGCGGGCAAGGAGATCCTCAAGGGGGTCGATCTTTCCCTGCGGACCGGCGAACTCGTCGCCCTCATGGGTCCGAACGGCTCCGGCAAGAGCACCCTCGCCTATGCGCTGATGGGCCACCCGAAGTACAAGGTCACCTCGGGCGAGGCACTCCTCGATGGTGTGGACCTTCTCAAGATGCCGGTCGATCAACGCTCCCGCGCCGGCCTCTTTCTCGGATTCCAATACCCCCAGGAGGTCTCGGGGCTCTCGGTGTCGAAGTTCCTGTGGACCGCCTACATGCAGCGCCACACCGCCGAGACGGCGGACACCGTGGCGTTCGACAAGGACCTCAAGACCAACCTCGGACACCTCGAAATGGAGGAATCGATGCTGAAGCGGTCCCTCAACGAGGGATTCTCCGGTGGCGAGAAGAAGCGCAACGAGGTCCTCCAGATGGCGATGCTCCACCCCTTGTTCTCGATCCTGGACGAGCCCGACTCCGGCCTCGACATCGACGCCGTGCGCGCCGTCGGAGAGACGGTCGCCAAGCTCCACGGTCCCCAGGAAGGAATCCTGCTCATCACGCACTACCAGCGGATCCTGAAGTACGTCAACCCGGACCGCGTCTATGTCATGGTCGATGGCGTCATCGCCATGTCGGGTGGACGGGAATTGGTCGACGAACTCGAAGCGAAAGGGTACGACTGGGTCAAGGTCGGCGCCACGACGCAGAACTAGAGGCGAGTCCCGACCGGTCTCGTACCAACCCCACGGGCGACCATGGACGTCCAGAAGATCCGCGAACAGTTTCCCATCCTCTCCCGCGGTGTGCGCGGCAAGCCGCTCGTGTACCTCGACTCTGCCGCGACGTCGCAGAAGCCGCGTGTCGTCATCGACGCTGAGTCCAATTTCTACCGCGAGACGAACTCCAACGTCCACCGTGGGATCTACCTGCTCAGCGAGGAGGCCACCGACGCCTACGAGGGCGCCCGGGCGCGCGTCGGCCGGTTCCTGCGGGCACCGGATCCATCCGAGATCGTGTTCGTCCGGGGAGCGACCGAGGCGCTCAACCTGCTCGCCCACGGTCTCGGCCGGAGCCGATTGAAGCAGGGCGACCGGGTCGTCGCTACCGTGAGCGACCATCACGCCAACGTGGTCCCCTGGCACATGCTGCGGGAAGAGCGAGGAACGACCCTCGAGTTCGTCAACGTGGATGATACCGGGCACCTGCGTCTAGACGAGTACGACCGATGGTTCGATGGTAAGACGAAGGTCGTTACCCTTCCCCATGTCTCCAACGTCCTCGGCACCGTCAACCCGGTCCGCGCGATTGCGGACCGAGCCCACGCCGCCGGGGCGGTCGTGGTCGTGGACGCGGCGCAGTCGGCCCCGCACATCCCCATCGACGTCGTCGCGCTCGGGGCCGACGCCGTCGCGTTCTCAGGGCACAAGACCCTCGGGCCGACCGGCATCGGGGTGTTGTGGGCCCGGAAGGAGCTCCTAGAGGAGATGCCTCCCTGGATGGGAGGTGGCTCCATGATCGAGGAGGTGCATGCCGGTCGGATCTCGTATCGCGAGCCTCCGGCGAAGTTCGAGGCCGGCACTCCGAACATCGCCGGCGCGATCGGGCTCTCTGTCGCGCTCGACTACCTCGAAGCGATCGGGTGGGAGGACCTCGCCCGACACGAACGATCGATGCAGGCCCGCTTGTTCCAGAACGCGGACGAACGCCTCGGGAAGAAGATCCGGATTTTTGGGTCCCGGGACGTACGTGAACGCGAGGCCGTGTTCTCTTTCGCGCTCGAAGGGATCCACCCCCACGACATCGCTTCGATCCTCGACGCGGAAGGGATCGCGATCCGGGCGGGCCGCCAGTGCTCCCAGCCGCTCATGGATCGCTATGGCGTCGGAGCCATGGCGCGGGCGAGCCCCTATCTGTACAACACCCTCGAAGAGATCGACCTGCTCTACGACGCACTCGACAAGGTTGTCAAGATATTCGCATAAGCGGCATGCGAAGGTGTAGCACCCAACGCTACACGATGGCAAATCGAGAGCCGTCCCCGATAGAGGGATGGACAAGCGACTCGGGCGACATTTCATTTAAATACCATCTGGTGCTTGAATTGACGGGACCACCATGGCGCAGGGAGCTCAGGAGTTCATTCCGCTCGACTATACTCGCTACGACTTCAAGGACCCGGAGACGTACAAACTCCGCTCCGGGAAGGGCCTCTCGGTCGAAACGATCCACCAGATCTCCGATTGGAAGAAGGAGCCGGACTGGCTCCGGGAGTACCGCCTGCGCGCCTACGAGCATTTCGTCAAGCGCCCGATGCCCGACTGGGGTCCCAAGCTCGACGAGCTCGATTTCGACTCCTATACGTTCTACGCCGCCCCGATGGGCGAGGACGAGCCCAAGCGCAAGTGGGAGGACCTGCCCGCGGACATCAGGAACACGTTCGACAAGCTTGGGATCCCCAAAGCCGAGCGCGACTTCTTCGGGGGCGTCGGGGCCCAATACGACAGCGGTACCGTCTACCACAAGCTCCGCGAAGACCTCGAGAAGAAGGGGATCATCTTCTGCGACACGGATACGGCGGTGCGGGAGCACCCCGACATCGTCCGGAAGTACTTCGGCAAGATCGTTCCGTACAACGACAACAAGTTCTCCGCGCTCAACAGCGCCGTCTGGTCCGGAGGCAGCTTCGTGTACATACCGCCCGGGGTCGACTGCGGCATCCCGCTGCAGGCCTACTTCCGCATCAACGCGAAGAACGTCGGGCAGTTCGAACGCACGCTGATCATCGCCGACAAGGGCGCCAAGATCCACTACATCGAGGGCTGCACCGCTCCGATCTACTCGACGGACTCGCTGCACGCGGCCGTCGTCGAGGTCGTCGCCGAACCGTACGCCAAGGTGCGCTACACGACCGTGCAGAACTGGTCGAAGAACGTGTACAACCTGGTGACGAAGCGGGCCGTGGCGTACGAGAACTCGCTCGTCGAGTGGGTCGATGGCAATATGGGCTCGAAGATCACGATGAAGTACCCCTCCGTCTACCTCAAGGGTCGCGGCGCGCGCGCCGATATTCTCTCGGTCGCCTTCGCGAGCGCCGGTCAGATCATCGACAGCGGGGCGAAGGCGGTGCACTCGGCACCGGACACCTCGAGCAAGATCATTTCGAAGTCGATCGCGATCCGGGGCGGCCAGACGAGCTACCGCGGCCTCCTCCACGTCGCGAAGGGAGCCACCGGGGTCAAGGCCGCCGTCCGCTGCGACGCCCTGCTCCCCGACGACATGAGCCGGTCGGACACGTACCCGTACAACGAGATCCACGAAGAGGACGCGACGATCACGCACGAGGCCGTGGTCGGCAAGATCGGCGAGGAGCAGATCTTCTACCTCATGAGCCGCGGGCTCACGGAGTCGGACGCGATCCACCTGATCCTGATGGGATTCCTCGCCGAGTTCTCCAAGGAGCTGCCCGTCGACTACGCGCTCGAGCTCAACCGTCTCATCCAGCTCGAGATGATCGGCGCGGTCGGTTAGATCCGATACGCCCCCACCGGAGATCCGAGCGGGCCCCCGCGCGATCGGTGCGGCCGACCGTGCGCACGCCCGCTACCGGAGCTTCGCGTCGAAGCGCCAATCGGGAGCCGCGGCCGTGCCCGCCACCTCGAGTTCGGGGAGCGGAGGGTACGCCGGGTCTCCCCAGTCGATCTCCTTTCCCTCCCAGCGGGCGGCGAGGAGGGGATACAGGGTCTCCCGCAGGCCGGCGATCGGCGCGCGGTCGAGCACGTAGGATAGGAAACCCTCCCCGATCGCCCGCACGGACTCCGACGGACTGATCCCTCGGGATTCTAGGTAGAAGATCTTCTCCGGGTCCACCGGAGCGACGCTGGTGGAGTGCGTCGCCTTGACGTCGGGGCAAAGGATCTCGAGGATCGGGATCGTGTCCGAGCGCGCCCCTCGCGAGAGGAGCATCGCATGTTCGGAGATGTAGCTCAGCGTCTTGCGCGCCAGCGGCTCGATCCGGACGAGGCCGCGGCTCATCCCGCGCGATTCGTCTCGGAAGACCCCCCGCGTGATCGACTGGCCGTGCGTGTCCTCGCCACGGTGCGTGATGTGCACATCGCTGTCGTAGGATTGGTGATCCCTTCCGTAGAAGGTCTGTAGATCGTCGACGCTCGATCCATTCCCGATCAGCGTCGTCTGGTTGCGTCCGCGCGTCGAGAACCCTCCGAGACCGGCCCAGATCCACGCGAGGCGGCTGCGGCGCTCGGTCGTCGCCGAGCGACGGTAGAACGAGACGGTCCGACCATCCGGAGCGTGCACCGAGAGGTGGACGACCTTCGCCTCGGCCGCGAGATCGTAGTCGACCGACGAGCCGTAGAAGCGCTGCTCGGTGGGGACCGGCCCGTGGCAATAGAGTTCCTCGGTAATGAGGACCTGCGCGCGCTCGCCGATCCGGATCGATCGGCGGATCGACTGGGCCTCGTGCGCCTGCGAGAGCACGGTGATGTCCTGGACCCGGATCGGTGTCGGGCATCGGTCCGGGATCTCGAGCCGGTACCCACGGTTCAGGAGCGCGATGCTGAGCGCCGAGAGACGATCCGCGGGGGTCTCCGAGCCGCGCATCAGTGTGGGGAGCGCCGTCGCGCCGGCCTTCCAGGAGTCGATCAAAGCGTTCGCGCTTACGCCGAGTTCGCGCAGCGCGGGAGGGATCTCGATGCGGGTCCCCGACCCATCATGGACGATGCGGACTGCGTCGGGCAGCGCCGGCGGGAGCGCCACGGACGCTCCATGGGCGACCGGATCGATGCCGCTCAGGTCGACCCCCGAGAAGTACCCATAGTGGCGGTACAGCGGGTTGGGTTCCATGGGGAGCTCGAGGAAGAGCCGATAGGCCTCGGCTCGGTGCTGAGCCACCGCCTCCGGGTCGGCGAGCGATTCGGAGAGATCCCGAACCTCTTCCTCCCGGAGCCATGGTCGCTGCGTCGTCGCCGTCGCCATTGGATTTAGACACTCAGGAGTGTTTATAAACTCCCGGGGTGGATGGTCGGATCCGGCCCAGATTCGCATGTTTGGGTGGGCGATTCTCTGACGGTAAACGCACCGGAAACCTTCCCGCTCTCCGCGGGGACTGCGCTTTATAGCTCGACGAGGCTCAGAGGAGCAGGGATCCCGATGGCGTACGACCTGTATCAGGAGATGATCTTGCTTCACTACCGGAACCCGAAGAACTTCGGCCCCCTACCCTCCGCGGACCTGGAGGGCGCTGAATCCAACCCTACCTGCGGGGACCATATCGAGGTGCGACTCAAGCTCGACCCCGACCACCGCAAGGTCGAGGAGATCCGCTTCACCGGCGACGGATGTGCGATCAGTGTCGCGAGCACCTCCCTCCTGACGGTCCAGGTCGCGGGAAAGTCGCTGGAGGAGGTCCGAGCCATCACCCGAGACGACGTCCTCAAGCTGCTCGGGATCCCCCTCTCCCCCGTGCGCTTGAAGTGCGCTCTGACGGGATTCGCGGCGCTCGGCAAGGCGCTGCACTCCTCCGGCCCATCCACGATCCGTCCCACCGCCCAGGGAGCGTAAGCGGCGTCCACCGCCTGGCCGTCCCGAACCATGGTGACGATCGATTCGGACACCTGCGTGCTCTGCGGGCTGTGCACGGGGGTTTGCCCGCCCAATGCGATGGAGCTCACCCCGACCCGCCTCGAGGTCCTCTCCCACTGCACGGAGTGCGGGTGGTGTGTCGCATACTGCCCCGTCGGAGCCATCTCGGGGGGTCGCCCGGTTCCCCGCGGGAGGCGGACGCGTGCCTAGCGCAAAGTCCACGGGCACCCGCTCCCCCGCGACGAGCCCTCCCCGGGTCCTGCTCGTCGATCCGTACCTCGCGCGCGAGGACCCGATGGAGCGCAAGTTCGTGGAACTGTATCCTTCGCTCGGCCTTCTGACGTTGGGAGCGTACCTCCGGTCGCACGACTGCGCGGTCTCCATGGTCGACCTCACGTTCGCCCGTGACGTCCGCCCGGTCGAGGCGGGGATCCGCTCGTTTCGGCCCGATATCGTCGGGGTCCACACGAAGACGCTCACGCACGACCGGGCGGCCGAGATCGCGCGGCTGGCGCGTGCCGCGGGGGTCCATTCGGTAGCCGGGGGTCCGGACTCGGCGAGCCGGCCGGAGTTCTACCTCGATGCCGGGTTCGACTTCGTCGTGACCGGCGAAGGCGAAGCGACCTCGGTCGCGCTCGCCCAGGGGCTGGCCACGGGTGCCGAGATCGCCGGGATGCCCGGCGTCGTTCTGCGCAGGGCCGGCCGCACCGTGCACGGTCCTTCCCGGCCGGTGATCCGGGAGCTGGACGATCTTCCGCTCCCCGCTTGGGACCTGATTGATATGGACGGCTACCTCGAGCGCTGGCAGCGCCGAACGGGCGAGCGGCGTTCCGCCGTGCTCACCTCGCGCGGATGTCCGTTCGACTGCTCCTGGTGCTCGAAGCCGACGTTCGGCCGGACCTTCCGCCAGCAATCGCCTCAACGCGTGGTCCGCGAGCTCCAGGCACTCCACCAGCGGTACGGCGTCGACTATGTCCGGTTCTGCGACGATGTCTTTGGCATCTCTCGAGCGTGGCTCGACGAGCTCTTGGACCGCATGGAGGCCGCGGACCTCCACCTCAAGTTCGAGTGCCTCGCCCGCGTCGATCTCCTGAAGCCGGACCTCCTGAAGCGCATGCGCGAGGCCGGCCTCGAGCGGGTCTACGTCGGGGTCGAATCCGGAAGCCAGAAGATGCTCGACCTGATGAACCGCGGGACGCGCCTCGCCCAGGTCGAGCGCGCGGCCGAGGCGCTTCGCGCGGAAGGGATCCGACAGTTCTGGTTCCTGATGCTCGGGTACCCGGGGGAGTCCCTCGCGGATATCGAAGCGACGCTCCAGCTCTTCCGACGATTCAGTCCGGAAGAGTACTCGGTATCGATCGCGGTGCCAGTCCCGGGAACGCGATTTCATGAGGCCGTGAAGGACCGATTGACCGGGCATTCGACCCCGAGCCGGAGATCCGGGGGCAGCACCCTGCTGTACGAGGCCACCTACCCGGAGCACCTCTACCGGTGGGAGCAGGCCCGCTTCGGGCTGGAGGCTGCTCTCGGGAAGGCCCGCGGGAAGCTTTCGGACCGGGTTGTCGATCGGATCGGGCATGTCGCCGACCGCTTCCACGAACGGGTAGCCACGCCGTTGCTCATGGGCGACGGAACCTCGGGGGAACCCGAGCCGCCTCCGGTAGAGCTCCCGCTCCTGCCCCCTCCCCGCCGGCGCTCGTCGAGCGGGTCGAAACCGTAGAATCGCGCGAGCTCGGTACCGGCCGGGTACATGGCCGGAACCCTGGTCAGGGTCCAGCCCAAGATTTACAAGGGGAAGCCCGCTTCCTCCGCCAATGGCGCGGACCGGACCGACGCGCTCACGTCCACCGCGTCTCGTGCGGCTCACCAAGATCCTCAAGAGGGCGTCGCTGGTCGTCTTCGTCCTGTTCATCCTCTACCTCGCGACGGTGGCGTACTCCTTCGGGAACGTCGCGAAGGACCTGCAGCCGAGCGGCGGTTCGAACAAGGGCACGTTCGGGTTCGTCGGCTCCTCGACCATCAGGGCGACCCAGACGCTCAACGTGTCGAACTCCGGCCTCTACCCGCTCACGCTCGGCGCGGGCGTGGTCATCTACACAGCCTCGGGAATCATCTTGGGTCAAGGCTCGACCCCATCCACGGGGATCCCCTCGCGAGGATCGGGCCAGCTCGGGCTCGGCGTCTCGGTATCGGTCGCTCCGGGTTCGCCCGGCCAGGCCCTGCTGACGAATTCCGAGACCCTCGAGTTCGGGATCTGGGTGAACGCAACGGTGGGCTGGATCCTGCTCGTACCCGTTTCGGTTCACTTCGTCCAGAATCAATCCTGGGGCGCGCCGTTCATGAACGCCGTCGTGACCGCGAGCGTCGCCGGGGGCGAGGCGAGTGTGACGCTCGCGTTCCAGAACCACGCCTCGTTCTCGCTCGCTGGGCTCCTCGCCTTCCAGGTGCTCACGCCCGGGGGCGTCTCGTGCGGCACCGGTTCCTTCGGGGTCTCCACTCCGAGCGGTCAGCCCTTTGGCCAGACGGCCCAGGTCCCGACCCCCTGCGCGAGCTTGACCGGAGATTCCTTCGTGGCCACGCTGAGCGGCGGGGTCGGTTCTCCGTTTAGCGTGCAGCTCCCCCCGATCCCCGTGGAGGCCTAGCCATGGCCGAGCCCGACCCCGGCTCGAGCACCCCCGCGAACGCGCCGACCCCGGCTCCGGCCCCCGAGTGGCCGAAACACGTCGCCATCGGACTCGGTATCGCCGTGTCGATCTTCATCATCCTCGACGGACTGTTTTGGTTCCTGCTGCGGGCCTTCGGTCTCCTCCCGTCCAACTCTCCGATCACGGGATGGAACTCGACGATGTACGCGATCTGGATCGTCGTGGCGGCGTTCGCTGGGGCCGGCTACGCCCTCGCTCCCCTGCGCCCGGACTCCCCCGCCGGATGGGCCTGGCGGGCTGCGGGAGGCGTAGCTCTCGCGCTCGTCCTCTACCTCCTGATCGACACCCAGCTCTGGTACTACCTCAACCGGGTCCTGCCCTCCAGCACTCCCGTATCGAACTGGCCGACGCCTCTCTACGAATTCTGGCTCGTCCTGGCCGCACTTCTTGGAACGCGGTTCGTGCTGGCTCGCTCTCGGCAGTTCAGCGTGCCGTGGTGGATGTGGAGGATCATCGGAGGGGTAGCGCTCGGTCTGGGGACGTACTTCGCCGTGGTCTGGCTCCCGCTGTATCTTGTGTCGATGTTGCAATCGAACGGGATCCCCGTCGCAAGCTTCCCCTCCTCCCTTGCATGGGTCGGTTCCCTGTTCGCGCTATTGGCCGGGGCCGCGTACGCCGCGCATCCCACCCGGTACTACGGCCCGATCGAGATCGGAGCCGCGGTGCTCGAGATCTTCTACTTCGTGGTCGTGGTAGGCATCGCTCCGAACACGGTCGAGTACCAATCGATCGCCGTCTCGGTCGGCACCCTCGCGATCCTTCTCGGGCTCATCGTGGTCATTCTGATCTCCTTGGCCGGAGATGCCGTCACCACCATCGAGGATTTCGCTCGGCCGGGGGAGCGCCGGGCCTGGCAGTACCCGGCCCCCGCGGAACCCGCGGGCGCTCGGCGGTGAAGGGCCAGTAGCCGGGCTACATGCACTTCCTCGACTCCGATGGATACGTGGACCGAGCCACGATGAATGCCGCGTCGTCCTCGGGCGGATTCCAGCCGCCGGCACCCTAGGACCTCCCGCGAGCGGGCCTCGACGCGTTCTCGGGCCTCGGTCACCGCGCTCCCAGCGACTGCCCTCCCGGACGCACGTCTATTATACGACGAGCCGGCTCTCCGGAGCGTGTCGGAGGATGCGGAGAGCCTGTTCTGTCCCCTCGAGTTCCGGTACGGCCGGGCCGAGGTTCGGCAGATCTTCTCCCGAGGCGCGCGCCTCGATCGCGCACTCCGCGTCGAGGCCGCCCTCGCCCTCGCCGAAGCGGAGCTCGGACTGGTCCCGAAGGCCGACGCCGACGCGATCGATCGCGCGGTCCGCGAACACCGCGTGACCCTCGCCCGGGCCGACGCGCTCGAGCGGGAGCTGCGCCACGACGTCATGGCGCTCGTGCGTTCGCTCGCTGAGGCCGCCGGCCCGTCCGGTCGTTGGGTGCACTATGGGGCGACCTCCGCCGACATCACGGACACCGCGCTCGCGCTCGAACTCAAGGAGAGCGTCGCGATCCTGCGGGAGGACCTCCGAGAGCTCGCGCTCGCGCTCGTGGCCCTCGCGCGCAAACATCGTGCCACGCCCGAGATCGGTCGCACGCATGGCCAACACGCGGTCCCGATCAGCTTTGGGTACAAGATGGCGTCCGCGGCTGCCGAGATCGCCCGCCATCACCGACGCTTGGAGGAGCTCACGCCGCGCCTCTTGGTCGGGAAGATGGCCGGGGCGGTCGGCACCGGCGCCGGCTTCGGCGCGCACGCGCCGGAGGTGGAGGCCGGCGTGATGCGCCGGCTCGGGATCGGAGTGGCCGAGGCACCGACGCAGATCGTCGGCCGCGATCGGATCGCCGAGTTCGCGAACTTCATGGCTCTCGTGGCGGCGAGCACGGAACGGCTCGCCACGGAGGTCCGCAACCTGCAGCGGACGGAGATCGGGGAGGTGATGGAGGCGTTCGACGAGTCGAAGCAGGTCGGAAGCTCGACCATGGCGCAGAAGCGTAACCCGATGCTCTCCGAGAACGTCGCGAGCCTCGCCCGCCTCGTCCGCGCCTTCCAGCTCCCCGCGCTCGAGAACATGATCCAGTGGCACGAGCGCGACCTCGCCAACTCGGCGAACGAGCGGATCGCGCTGCCGCACTCCATCGTGTTGACCGACGACATCCTGCGCAAGATGGCGGAGGTGTTCCGGACCCTTCGGGTGGACACCGATCGCATGGCGGAGCATCTGAAGCGTTCGCAGGGCAACGCGATGACCGAGAACCTCATGCTCGCCCTGACCGCGCGCGGAATGGCCCGCGCCGACGCCCACGAGCGGCTCCGCACGCTCACGCGAGACGCGGCTCACGGCGCCGGACTCGCCGACCGCGCCGCCGCCGATCCCGCCATCGCCACGCTCCTGACGCCGGAGGAGATCGGGGAGCTACTGGATCCGGGGGCCTACGTCCGCGCCGCGGCCGCGAAGACCGACCGAGTGGTCGATCGGATCGAGTCGGAACTCCACCGATGAGCCCAGAGCCGCCGTGGACCGCGACGATCTCGATCCGCCTCGAAGAGGCCGAGGTCGCGGACTGGCTTGCGCGCGCGCTCGCTCCCGAGGCCGCACGCGAGGTGCCTCGGGCCACTGCGTCGATCGATCACTCCGTTCCGAAGATCGTCCGGATCTCGCTCGAGGCGCGGGACACCGGCGCCGCGCGGGCGGCCCTAAACACGTACCTCGGCTGGGTCCACCTGACGCTGGAGACGGTGAGAGCCGCGCGCGCTCCGCGCGCCGGTGGCGTCCCTCCGCTCTCCCGATCCTAGCCCCGCCCCTCAAGGACATACGCACGGCCGAAGCGCTTATCTAACGCGTTCGGTCCGGAACCCTCGTGGCGATACCCGCGAAGATCCAGAACGATCTCCGACAGTTCCAGCGCCTCCAGCAGGAGCTCCAATCGACTTCCCAACAGCGCCTGCAGATGGACCTGAAGCTGCGGGAAGTGACGCATACACTCGAGGAGCTCAAGTCCCTCCCCGAGGACGCGACGATCTACCGGCCCATCGGCAGCCTGATCGTGAAGGCGAAGAGCCGCAAGGAGGTCGAGGAGCTACTCACGGAAGAGAAGGAGACCCTCGAGATCCGGCACAAGGCGCTCGAGCGGCAGGAGAACCATCTCAAAGAGCGCTACACGACGATGCAGAAGGAGATCTCCGAGGCGCTCCAGGCCGCCGGGGTCCCCGTGTCGGGCGGCTCCCAAGGCTGAACCGGTCTCGGCGCCTACGTCGAGCGCTGGACCAGGCGATCGCCGATCTCTCGGAGCAGCGGCTTTCCCGCCGGGCGGATCGTCCGGCTCCGCGCCAGCCGAGCGTACGCCCGCTGGGCGAGGCGCGCGATCCGCTGCTCGGAATACTCGAGACTCCCCGTCGACCGGATGAGGTCGCGAGCGCGTTCTACGTCCTCCGTGGCGGCGTGGGGGTTGCCGAGGACCCGGCGAAGGCGGTCCCGGCCCGCCTCGTCCGTGGCGCTCCACGCGCGCACGATGAGCAAAGTGCGCTTCCCTTCGACGATATCGTTCGAGCTCTTCCCGCTCGCTCCGGCGTCGAAGCCCGCACCCAGGACGTCGTCCCGCAGCTGAAAGGCGATCCCGAGATCGGTTCCGATCGCCGTGAGGTCCTCGAGGCGACGGGCTGGAACGCCGCCGAGGAGGGCCCCGATGCGCAGCGGGGAGACGACGGTGTACACGGCCGACTTCAACTCGTGCACGAGCAACACGTCCTTCTCGGTGACCCGACTCGGTTCGAGCGTTCCGTTGCGGACGTCCAGGAGCTGGCCGTACGCGGTAAGGCGCGTCATCTCGACGTACTCGGCGAGGGCCGCGAGACGGGCGGCCGGGGGAGCCGGCGTGGAGAGAAGGGCGTCGACCGTGAACGGCTCTTCGAGATCGCCGACCGTGATGCCAATCCCCGTGCCGTAGTCCTCCGCCGAGCCCTCGGCCTTCGACTCGGCGTGTTCCCATGCGAGGCGACGGTGGACGGTGGGGCCGCCTCGGCGCTCCTCGCCGTGATCGATGATGTCGTCGTGGATCAGCATCCAGCTCTGGAAGTGCTCCATCGCGGCGGCGGCGGGCACCACCACCTTCGGATCTCGACCCGTGGCGATGTGGTATCCGGCGAGGAGACAGATCGCCCGGAATCGCTTTCCCCCGCGAAGCGTGAACTCTTCCAGAATATCGAGGTACGGACGCACGGTGGGGGTGGCCCTTCGTCGCTCCGCCGCGTACTGTCGGGCAATCTCCCTCTCGATCGATCGCCGGTACTTCGCGAGCTCGGAGAACTCCACGGTTCGCCCCGCCGGCGGGATTGGCATTCGTATTTAAGCGCTCGACCCTGCCGGGAGCGATGGAGACCCGGGCGTTTGTCCGTCTCGTCGGCGAGATGCTCGAAGCGATGGACCAGCACCTCGCGGCCGCGCGGCCAGTGCGGGACGGGTTTGTCGTCCTCAGCACGGACGGGTTCCTCTTCGTGTTCGCCCCCCGCGCAGATCGGGTGAGCCCGGCATCGGTCCACCACTGGCTCGAGACAAATGGGGCCCCTGCGGAGCGGCTCGTGCTGTTCTCGCCCGATCCCGTGTCCGGCGCCGTCCGCGGGGAGGTGGGAGACGGCGGCGGGACCGTGGTCGATGGCCCCGCGTTCGTGAATCTCGTCCAGCAGCTGGGAATCGAGTCACCGCTCCTCCCCCCCTCTCCCCCGGTCAGCGGCGCTCCGCGCGGGCACTACCTCCCGACGGTCGAGCGGTTGGAGGCCATCCTGGGCCGGGCCCGGAGTTGGGAGGACTCGGGCGTTCCGGCGCTATCGCTCCGGTTCTATCGGCAGGCGGCCGCCCTCAAGCCGGAGTATCTACCCGCCCTCATCGGCGTGGCACGTTCGCTCGCGATCCTCGGACAGTGGAAGGAAGCAGATGCGGCCTGGAAAGAAGTGCAGGCGCTCCATCCGGATAACCCGGACGCTCGGCTCGGCCGTGCGGTCGTGCTCGGGGCGCTCGGTCGAACCGACCGGGAGATCCGTGCGTACCGGGGACTCGTGCGCGATTTCCCGGACCTCACTGCGGCGCATGCCGGCCTCCTCGGAGCGCTGATCGAGTCCGAGCAGTGGGTCGAAGCACGGGGCGAAGTCGAAACGATGCTCCGGGCTTCACCCTCGGACGCCCATCTACGCCTGCTCTCCGCTCTTGCCTGCGAACGCACCGGCGACGCCGCGGGAGCGCGCCTCGAGCTGAACACCGCGCGAGCCCTGGGCCTGACCACGGAGGCCGAGGCCACGGCACGGCAGAGCGTGGAGGCGTCCATCCGGGTCGCTCGGCAGAGGGCCTCCGCCTCACCCCCGCCGATGTCGAAGCCCCCGGCCCACGCCCGGCGAAGTTCCGCCGCTCCCTCCAGGCGGCTCCGGTCCGGGCGAAAAGGTAAGCTATCCTCTTCGACGTAGTCGAGCGATTGGAAGGGCCGCATGCGCATCGTCTCCGTTCTACCGAGTGCCACCGAGATCGTCTGCGCTCTCGGCCACGCGTCGGATCTAGTCGGTCGGAGCGAGGAGTGCGACTACCCACCCGCCGTGCGATCCCGGCCGGCGGTCATGCGACCGAAGCACAGGGACGGCCATCTCTCCTCGGAGGAGATCGATGCGCGAGTGCGCGAGGTTCGGGGCCGGGGGGAAAGCCTGTACACATTGGACATCCCCCTGCTCACGAAGCTCGCGCCCCAGCTGCTCCTCACCCAGGACCTATGCGGCGTCTGTTCGGTAACGGAGGAGGAGGTCGTCGCCGCGTGCCGTGAGGCCGGGATCGCTCCGACGATCGTTTCGCTGACCCCCCGGACGCTCTCCGACGTGTGGGACACGGTCGGGGCGGTGGCACGTGCGATCGGGGACGAGGCCGCGGGCGATCGGATCGAAGCCGAGCTGAGGGCCCGGTCGACCGCACCCCCTCTGTCCGGCCGTGTCCCACTGGTGGCCATCGTGGAATGGCTGGATCCCCCTATCCTCGCCGGCCTGTGGACGCCGGATATCGTGCGCGCGGCCGGCGGAGACGCGATCGGTCCGTGCTCCGGTGAGCCCGGCATTCGGACGACGTGGGAGGAGATCGATCGGTACGCTCCCGATCTCGTCGTGCTCAGCCCGTGCAGCTTTTCCGTGGAGCGAACGCAGTCGGAACTGGAACGCCCTTCGCTGCACGCCGGCATGGACCGCCTCACTCCCCGCCTCGGGATCTACATCGCCGACGAGGCCTACTTCAGCCGGCCGGGCCCCCGGCTCGCGGACGGGATCGATATGGTTCGGGGGCTCCTGACGGGTCGTGAGGATGCGCATCCGATGCCTGTGCGGCGGTGGGCGTCCTCCACGAGGAAGATCGAATGACCGGTCCGAATACAAGCTACTACTACACGACGACGGCCTATCCCGCCGCTCCCGCGCGCTACGCGACCTCTCCCATCGAGATCCGCGACCTCCTGATCGCGTTCATCGTGCTGACGTTCGACTTGATGTTGATCATCGGGAGCCTGAGCCTGTTCGCCGGCGTGTCGAGCCTGGCCGGGTTCCTCTCGCTCTCGACGTTTGCCATCGCCGCGACGGCGGCGGTCACCGGATTCCTGGCCCACGAGCTCGCCCACAAGTTCGTCGCCCAGCGCCACCACGCCTGGGCCGAGTTCCGGATGTCTCCCTCCGGGCTCGCCTTCAGCGTCCTGACGGCCAGCTTCGGGTTCCTCTTCGCGGCCCCCGGCGCGACGGTGGTCGGGGGAATGAACGACCTCCGGGAGTGGGGACGAACGAGCCTCGCCGGGCCGATGACCAACCTCGCCTTCTCCGCGGTCTTTTTTGCCGGCGCAGTCGCGACCTCGGTGTCTCATCTCTCTGCGGCGGTGGTCGGAGCCTTCCTGTGGCTGACGTTCTTCAACGGGTGGTTCGCCACGTTCAACCTGCTCCCGTTCGGCCCGCTCGACGGGGCGAAGGTGATGCGGTGGAGCCGGACGACCTGGATCGGCGCGATCGTGATCTGCGGGGCCATGACGATCGTGGGGGCGCTCGCGCTCTACGGTCAGATTTCGGTGCCCACATGAGGGAGCCATGAGCGCCCCGACGGTCCTCGAGCTCGGGAAGAACCGCCGGATGATCGACCTCGACTTCCGGGACACCGAGGGACTGGTGGCCGCCTACCTGTTGCCTCAGGAAGGCGGCTGGACCCTGGTCGAGACCGGACCGACCACCTGCCGCGAGTTCCTGCTGAAGGGGCTCGCAGCGGCCGGGGTCGAGCCGGGCGAGGTGCGCCGGGTGTTCGTCACGCACATTCACCTCGATCACGCCGGAGGGGTGGGCGCGCTCGTGGACAAGCTGCCCGGCGCTACCTTCTACGCGCACGAGCTCGGCGTCCCGCATCTCGTCGACCCGACCCGCCTCATCGCGAGCGCGCGGCGGGCCTGGGGGGTCGCGGCGGATCCGCTGTGGGGTCCCATCGTCCCCGTTGCGCCGGGCCGGATCGTGGCCCTCCGCGGCGGGGAGTCGTTTCCGGTGACCGGGGGGGAGTTCCGGATTATTGCCACTCCAGGCCACGCCCGCCACCACCTCGCATTCTTCGACTCGGGGACTCGGGCGGTCTTTACCGGTGACGGCGCCGGGGTCCGACTCGAAGGGAGTTGGCGTGCACGCCCCGCGATCCCTCCGCCGGACCTCGATCTCGACCAGCTCTATTCGAGCGTCGAGGAGATGCGCCGGCTCGATCCGGCGATCGTGCTCTACAGCCACTTCGGTCCCGCTCCGGGGGGCCCGAAGGACCTCGCCGAGTACCGAGGCATCGTCCAGGAGTGGCGGGACGTGGCCCTGGAGGCCGCGCGCGAGAGCCCGGACGCGGAGTTCGTCGCAGCGCGTCTGCGGGCGCACGAGGAAGCCCGTCTCGCGTCGTCCGGGTCCGCCGCGGGCGCGAACGGGCACTCCGATCTGGTCTCGGGCTACTCGCTCGCCGCCCTCGGCCTGCTGCGCTACTTCGAGGTGCACGGGGAGATCGGGAGGCGGGGGGCCTGACCGCGGCGCTCGCTCCGCTCGATCGAAGGAACGCTGCAGCGGCCCTGTTCATCGCCCGAGTCGTCTACGCGTTCAACTGGTACAACATCGGCGCCGTCCTCCCGCTCATCGGCGTGGGCCTCAACGCCAGCACCTCGCAGCTGGGGCTCGTTCTCGGAATCTACCTGCTCGGGGTTGGCCTGTTCCAGATCCCGGGTGGAATGGCGGCCCTCCGTTGGGGGGCGAGGCCGGTGGCCCTTGCGGGGCTGTGCGTGATGGGGATCTTCGGCACGCTCAGCGCGCTCTCACCGGACTGGCAGATCCTCGCGGCGGCTCGTTTTGCGACCGGAGCCGGAGCGGCGTTCTTCTTCGCGCCGGGGCTCAGCCTCGTCGCGTCGTACTATCCGCACGAACAGCGCGCCCCGATCATCGGGCTGTACAACGGGGGTTTCAGCCTCGGGGGCGCGATCGGACTCTTCGGGGGGGCGCTTCTGGGAACCGTGATCGGTTGGCAATGGACGCTCGGCGTGGGAGGCATGGTCCTTCTGGGCTTCGCCGGGTTCGCGGCGTGGATCCTTCCCCTCGAACCGGTCCGACGGGTCGTGGGTACGTTCTCCGAGATCCAGCGCGCCGCCGTCCGGGTGTTCCGGTCCCGTTCGCTCTGGGCGATATCGCTGGCCCTGGCCGGTCTGTGGGCCTCGATGTACATCATCGCTCAGTACTTCGTACAGTACGGCGCCGAGGTCCATCCCGACTGGGGGATCGGGATCACTGCGGCCGTCGCCGCACTCGTGGTCGTGGCCGCCTTCCCTGGAGGGATCGCGGGAGGATGGCTCGCGAAGGGCAGCCGACGACATCGTTTCCTCCTGGTCCTGTTCAGCGCAACGATCGGGGTCGTGATCGCGACGATCCCGTTCCTGCCCCTCTATGCCGTCGCGGCGCTGTTCATCTACGTGGGTTTTGCCGATGGCGTGGCGGTCGCCGTGCTGTACTTCATCCCGACGTACATGCCGGACACGGGCGGCGAGCATCTCGTGCTCGGGATCGCCTCGCTGAACACGATCCAGGTGTTCGTGGGGAGCGGTCTCGCGATCGCGTTCGGGTACCTCGCGGAGTACGGGGGCTACGTCCTCGCCTGGATCTTCGCCGGAGCGATCACTATCGGGTTTCTCCCCCTGCTGTTCTACGCCTACCTGGGGACGGCGCACCACGCCCATCTCGACGCGACGGCGCCGCGCGCGTAGGGCCGGTGGCGGGATCGACGATCGTCACGAGGTTCGTCGGTCGGCCCTCGACCGGATAGCCGGCCGTCAAGACCACGCGGCCGGCGGGACCCGGGCCGAGCTCGCGCGCGATCGCAAGGGCACGACCCCGGAGCGCGGTGAGCAACTGGCGCGCGGGGACCGCACGACTCTCAACGCCCCAGACGAGGCCGAGGCGACGGCGCGTTTCGGGGACCGCCGAGAGCGCGACGATCGGCACCCGGGGTCGGAACGAAGAGATGAGCGTCGCGGTCCGACCGGAGTGGGTCGGGGTGAGGATGGCTCGGGCGTCGACTGCGTGGGCGAGCTCTACGGCGGCCAACGCCACCGCCCGCTCGGGCGTAGGTTCCGTGGGCGCGGATCCCGAGGCGTCCGAGCGAACGCCCATCGGAATGTGACCCTCGGTCGCCGAGGCGATCCGGGCGAGCCAGCGAACGGAGTCCTCGGGATACTCTCCGATCGCACTTTCCTCGGAGAGCATGACGGCGTCCGCTCCATCGAGGACGGCGTTGGCGACGTCGGTCGCTTCGGCCCGCGTGGGCCGGGGCGCGTGGACCATGCTCAGGAGCATCTGCGTGGCCACGATCACCGGACGAGCCGCGAGATTGGCCTTGCGCACCAGCATCTTCTGCGCGAGGGCGAGGCGCTCGAGAGGGACCTCGACCCCGAGATCGCCTCTCGCGACCATGATCCCATCGCACGCGAGCAGGATCTCATCGATCGCATCGAGCGCCTCCGCGCGTTCGATCTTGGCGATGAGACCTACTCGATTTCCCCCCGGCCGGCGGTCCAGGGCCGAGCGGGCGAGGCGCAGATCCTCGGCGTTCCTCACGAACGACACGGCGAGGAAATCGATCCCGCCCGCGACACCGATCCCGATGTCGTGCACGTCCTTCGGCCCGAGGACGCGCGTGCGCAGGTGGGCCCGGGGGAGGAAGAGCCCCGCGTGGCTGCGCACCGGTCCTCCGTGGACTACGCGGGCCCGGATCCCCCTTCGATCGGCCCGGGTGACCCTCAGCTCCACCCCGCCGTCGCCGAGAAGAATCGGGTCACCGACGCGGGCCGAGCGGGTCCATCCCGGTACGTGCGCACCCACACGATGCGCATCGCCCGGTCGGTCCGACTCATCGAGCGTCCAGAATGCGCCCTCGACCAGTCGCACCGGCTCCGAAGCGAGCGCGCCGATGCGCATCTTGGGACCCTGAACGTCCCCGACGATCGGGAGCTCGCGACCGAGATGTTCCCGAACCGAACGCATTCGAGCAAGCCATGAGCTGTGTTCGGCGTCGGTCCCGTGCGAAAAGTTGAGACGAAAGGAGTCCGCGCCGGCCCGCACGAGCCCCGCGAGCTGGGCTGTGGAGCACGAGGCCGGTCCAATCGTGACCAAGATCTTCGTCCGCCGCACGGCCGGGAGTAGGCCGGAGGAGTACAAAGGTCGCGGGTCGCCGGCACGTACGGCGGTTTGGGACGGCGCTCGCGCCGCATCAGCTTATTATCGCACGCCATCGCTGGGCCGGTCGCAGCCCCGTGGTGTAGTGGCCAAGCATGCTGGCCTTTGGAGCCGGCGACGGCGGTTCGAATCCGCCCGGGGCTACTTACAGTTACAGCGTTAAGGGATACATATATAGGGGAGACGCCCTGACCCTACCTGGGAACCCGTCATGCCAAAGTGGCCCTCCAAGAGCGCTCGGCAAAAGCGCGATCGCCTGCTCAGCGAGCCCGAGGTCGTGCGATGGCGGAGGCGGCTTGAGAAATCGAGTCCATCAACCTCGGACGTTTGGCCCCGCCGCCTCGGTACGTTCTGCCTCCGCGTCGGGTCGTCACCTAGCGAGCTGCTTGGCCTCGGGCCGAAACGGATCGTGGACCTGTTGGACAGCTTCGAGGAGGACGAACGACGGCGCGGACGCAAGGGGAGTTACGTCGCCTACACGGTGAAAGTCGTCCGTTCTTGGCTCCGGTTCGGCGGGGTCGAGCTGCCGCGAGGAGCGGTTAAGGTCCGCGACGCGGACCGCGTGTTTGAGGAGACCGCTCTATCTCCCGACCGGCTCCGGGCCGTCCTCAATGCAGCGTCCGCCCGAGAGAAGGTCGCCGTCTCCCTGATGGTAATGAGCGGAGTCCGGCCGATGGTCCTCGGGAATTACCTCGGGCTTGATGGTCTGCAGGTCCGGGACCTTCCCGACGTGCGAATCGAAAAGCGAGAGGTACGGTTTGACAAGCTGCCCCTCCGAATCGTCGTGCGGCGGGACTTGTCAAAGGGGGGCCACTCTTACGCGACGTTCATCGGATCGGAGGGGGCAGGCTATCTGAAAACCTACCTTGAGACCCGGCTTCGCGGCGGAGAGAAAGTCGGCCCCGAGTCTCCTATCATCGTACCGGAGCGGGCAAAGCGGACGTTCATTCGAACCATGAATATCGGCGACCTAGTTCGACACGCGATCCGAGCCGCGCAGCTAGAAGACCGGCCGTACGTCTTGCGGACTACCTTCGCCACCCGCCTCCTCACCTGCGAGAGTCAGGGGCTAGTCTCCCACGCTCACGCTCAATTTTGGATGGGCCACCGGGGAGACATGACCGCTCGATACAACCTCAACCGGGGCCAGCTCACGGAGGAGACGGTAGAGGAGATGCGGGAGGCGTACAAGC
>DATKQS010000016.1 GCA_035532555.1 Thermoplasmata archaeon
TACCCCGGTAGTCTAGGGTGTAAACGCTGCAGACTTGGTGTTGGGGGTCCTGCGTGGGCTCCCAGTGCCGGAGCGAAGGTGTTGAGTCTGCCGCTTGGGGAGTACGGTCGCAAGACTGAAACTTAAAGGAATTGGCGGGAGGGCACCGCAACGGGAGGAGCGTGCGGTTCAATTGGATTCAACGCCGGAAAACTCACCGGAGGCGACGGAGGGATGAAAGCCAGGCTGAAGACCTTGCCCGATTCTCCGAGAGGTGGTGCATGGCCGTCGTCAGTTCGTACCGTAAGGCGTTCTGTTAAGTCAGATAACGAACGAGACCCTCGCCGTTAGTCGCGATCTTACAAGCGATTGTAGGAGCACACTAGCGGGATCGCTGCCGTTAAGGCAGAGGAAGGAGAGGTCTACGGTAGGTCCGTATGCCCCGAATCTTCCGGGCAACACGCGCGCTACAAAGGTGGGGACAATGGGACCCGACCTCGAAAGGGGGAGGCAATCCTGAAACCCCATCGTAGTCTGGATCGAGGGCTGTAACTCGCCCTCGTGAAAATGGATTCCGTAGTAATCGCGGGTCAACATCCCGCGGTGAATGTGCCCCTGCTCTTTGCACACACCGCCCGTCAACTCATCCGAGTTGGGTCGGAGTGAGGGTGCCTCATCCGGGGCGCTCGAACTTCGGTTCAGCAAGGGGGAGTAAGTCGTAACAAGGTATCTGTAGGGGAACCTGCAGATGGATCACCTCCTAGAACGCCTTCTTCGGAAGGTCGTTCGAGAATGATCGCAACCTGCGTGACCGATACACTGCTGGTCTCCCTTCCCAAAGGGTCCATCAACCCATTTTCAGTTAGCTAAGCATTCTTTATTACCTACCACTTCTCGTTCGCCCTCGTGATGGGTCCTCCGCAGTCCCGCACTCTTTCGAAGGAGATCGTGGACGCCGGCGAGGCGCTCGCTCGAGGCGAGCCGATTCTGGTCTACGACGCTCCCGAGCGAGAAGGCGAGACCGACCTCATCTTCCTGTCCGAGCGAGCGACTCCCGAGCTGATCCACCTGGCCCGGCGGGACGCGGGTGGACTGATCTGCACGGCGATCTCCGAGGAGCTACGGCTACGGCTCGATCTCCCCTTCTTCTCCGACCTCCTCGCGAACGCGCAGAGCCGCTACCCGCTCTTGGCCTCGCTCGCCGAGGCCCCGCGGTACGACCGGCGCAGCGCCTTTGGCATCACGGTCAACCACCGGGCGAACTACACTGGGGTCAGCGACAACGAGCGAGCGCTCACGATCCGCACCATCGGAGAAATTGCGGCGAACGCGCGGGACCGTTCGGCCGAGGAGCTCCGTGACGAGTTCCGCGAGGCGTTCGTGTCGCCCGGTCACGTACCGTTGCTCTATGCGTCGCCGGGGCTCTTGCGGGAGCGAAAGGGCCATACGGAATTGGCCGTCTCGCTGCTGCGCATGACCGCACTTTCGGAATCGGCGACGGTCTGCGAGATGCTGGGGGACTCCGGCGGTGCCCGCTCCCCGATCGCGGCGCGAAGGTACGCGGACGACCACGGCTGGATCTTCCTCGAGGGAAACACCATCACTGAGGCCTGGCAGCAATGGTCCGCGTGATGGCCACGGGGGTCTTCGACCTCCTCCACCCCGGACACGTCTACTTCCTCTCCGAAGCGCGTAAGCTCGGAGACGAGCTCGTCGTCGTCGTCGCGCGGGACCAGACGGCGCGCCGGCTCAAGCACGAACCGTACGTCCCCGAGATGATCCGCCGGGAGATGGTCGAGGCCCTGAAGCCGGTCGACCGTGCCATCCTCGGCTCGACGACCGACATCTATCAGACGGTCGTCGAGGTCCACCCGGACCTGATCGCGCTCGGCCACGACCAGATGTTCAACGAGGCCGAGGTCGAACGCGAATGTGCCCGACGGGGGGTCCCCGCCAAGGTCGTTCGGGTCGGTCTCCTCCCCCACGACGACCTCGCGACCCGCAAGATCGTCGAGCGGATCCTCGAGCGGGCCCGCAGTTCCAAGGAGGCGAACGCGTGAAGCGGGTGGGGATCGCGGACACGACCTTCGCGCGCGTCGACATGGCCACCGCGGCGGTGCGCGCACTCCAGGGAGCCGGCACCGGATTCCGCATCGTGCGCCGCACCGTCCCTGGGATCAAGGATCTTCCCGTCGCCTGCCGTCGGCTCTTCCTCGAGGATCACGTCGATCTGTGCATCGCGCTCGGGATGCCCGGGAAGGCCGAGTACGACCGAACCTGCGCTCACGAAGCGTCGCTCGGACTGTTGTTCGCCGGGGTCCTCGAGGCGAAGCCGATCGTGGAGTGCTTCGTGTTCGAGGACGAGGCCGCGGACGGCCGGGAACTGGAGACGCTCGCTCGCCGACGCGCCGAGGAGCACGCGCTCAACGCCTACGCGCTGCTGTTCCGCTCGCAGGACCTGCGCCGACGTGCGGGCATGGGTCTGCGCCAGGGGTTCCCGGACGCGGGGCCGGCACGTCCCACACATTGAGCAGGAGTCACTGACGATCATCCAAATTAAGAACGGAGGAAACAACAATGGCAAAGAACACAGGAGCCGGAGCGGGAGTATGCATAGCGGTGGTCGCCAGCGAGTACAACTTCGACGTGACGTCGTCGATGGTCGAGCGGGCCAAGGAGGAGATCCGCTTCCTGGGCGCGACCCTCGGGCCGGTCGTCCGGACCCCCGGGGTCTACGACATCCCGCTCGCGGTCAAGGCGCTCTTCGCCCGGAAGGACGTCGACGCGGTGGTCGCGCTCGGAGCGGTCATCGAAGGGGAGACTCAGCACGACGAAGTGGTCATGAACCAAGCCGCGCGCAAGCTCGCCGATCTGTCGGTCGATTACGGCAAGCCGCTCGGCCTCGGGATCACGGGCCCCGGCGAAACGCGGCTGCAAGCTCAAGAGCGGATCGAGAACGCGGCGAACGCCGTCCGGGCCGTGGTCAAGATGGTCCAGCGACTGCGGGATCTCGACTGAGGTCCGGGGTCCCGTCGGGCGGCTCCGACGAATCGGGCTACAGGCCGAACCGGCTCCGCAGGAAGTCGTACGCCGTCTTCCCCTTCGACGTGTGGGGCGTGACGCGCAGCGGGGGATCGCCGGCCGCCGGGGCCCGCTTCTGGCGCAGCAGGGTCGCGATGAGGGCGTCGTGCCCCCACTCGACGGTGACATCCGGGTTCGCCGGAGTTCCGGCTTCGACCACGACGGTTCCCTTCTTGTCCACGGTGAGCGTGGCGGAGCCGGCGTCCGTGGCGAACGACCAGGTTTGAGGCAGATAGCCAACGATGAACATCCCCGCGAAGCTGGCGAGCCGCCCCTTCAGCTCCTTCTCGATACCCGGTGCGATCTCCTGTAGCGCGGGCAGTAGTTGGCTCATGGATCGGCCGGACCCGAAGCTCGACGAGGGATGACCGTAACGGGCGGTCTGGACCGGGAGCGGTCGATATCGGAGAGAGGGGGCGTCCGACGAGCGGCCGGGCCGCCGTACCCCACGGCCCACTCCTCGGGTACCCCAACCATTATGGGCCATGCATTTTCTCACGCGACCGGGAGGCCGTCGTTGGGTCCTCGCGAGCAGTACGCCACGATCCCGTCGACCCAGGATCGAGCGATCGAGCTCGCGCGAGCCGGGGCTTACGAGGGCACGCGCGTCGTGGCCCGGGCGCAGAGCGCCGGACGCGGACGGCTGGACCATACGTGGGAGTCGCCCCCCGGCGGGCTCTACCTCTCGCTCATCGCCCGCGCCCCGGAGGTTCACCGCTCGTTGGTCTCGCTCGCGATCGGAGCCGGTCTGCGGGAGGCGATCTCCGGCCGATTCGGTGTGCTCGCGTCCCTGAAATGGCCGAACGACCTTCTCGTCCCGACGCCGGGAGGCGCTCCGCGCAAGCTCTCCGGGATCCTCATCGATGAGGTCCCCTCCCCGACCCTCGGGCGGGCCGAGGTGGCAGGGATCGGCGTGAACGTGTCGCTCGATCGCGAGCAGCTGTCGGCGCCCCTGCGGGAGGCGACCGTCTCCCTCGGGGACTTCATGGACCCGCCTCCACCCCTGGAGGAGGTCGAGGAGGTGGTGGTGGATGCGGCTCTGCGTTCCATCCGGGAGCTCGATACGGAAGCCGGCGCGCAAGCGGCCCTCGCCCGGTGCCGTGCCGTCCTCTACGGGATTGGACACCGGGCGTGGGTCGATGGGGTGCCCACGGGCATCATCCAGGGGATCGGAGAGGACGGAGAGCTCTTTGTCTCCCAGGGCTCGGCCCAGTTCGCGATAAGGGCCGGAGACCTTCGGGTGGAAGAACCATGACGGAACCGTACGACCGGTGGAACGCGCTCAAACGGGAAGCCCGGGAAGGGGGCGGGCCGGAGCGGCTGGCAAAACATCGAGCGTCGGGCAAGCTCACCGCGCGCGAGCGACTGGAGTCGCTCTTCGACCCCGGGACGTTCACCGAGATCGACCCGTTCGTCACGCACCGGGTGCAGGGCTTTGGAATGGACGAGCGGATGGTCCCCGGCGATGGGGTGGTGACGGGCTGGGGAGAGATCGACGGTCGGCCGACCTGTGCGTTCTCCCAGGACGCGACGGTGTTCGGCGGCGCGCTGGGCGAGGCGCACGCGATGAAAATCGTCAAGATCATGGAGACTGCCCGAAGGGCCGGGGTGCCGATCATCGGGCTCGACGACTCCGGTGGCGCGCGCATCCAAGAGGGCGTGATGAGCCTCGCCGGGTACGGCGAGGTGTTCTTCCGAAATGTTCTATTGTCCGGCGTCGTCCCCCAGATCTCGGTGATCCTGGGTCCGTGCGCGGGCGGAGCGGTCTACTCCCCCGCGATCACCGACTTCGTCGTCATGGCCCGGGGCATGGGGCAGATGTTCATCACCGGCCCGGACGTCATCCGCACCGTCACGGGTGAGGAAGTCTCCGCGGAGGAGCTCGGCGGTGCGGAAACCCACGCCCGCGTCAGCGGGGTTTCCCACCTGACCGCGGCGAACGACCGGGAAGCGATCGCGCTGACCCGGCGGCTATTGTCCTACCTGCCCCTGAACAATCTGGAGGAGCCTCCGGCCGTTTCCACGGTCGATCCGCCGGCCACGGCCGCCCCCGAACTCGTGGGGATCGTGCCCGCGGATTCCAATGCTCCCTACGATGTCCATGCGGTCGTCGACCGGGTCATCGATCCGGGATCCTTCCTCGAGATCCAGCCCGAATGGGCGACGAACATCGTCGTCGGCTTCGGCCGGCTCGCGGGGCGATCGATCGGTCTCGTGGCCAACAACCCCGCCCAGCTCGCCGGGACGCTCGATATCCAAGCGTCGATCAAGGCCGCCCGATTCGTGCGGTTCTGCGATGCGTTCAATCTTCCGCTGGTGACACTCGTGGACGTACCCGGCTTCCTGCCGGGAACGGCCCAGGAGTTCGGCGGGATCATCCGCCACGGTGCGAAGCTGCTCTACGCCTACGCCGAGGCGACCGTCCCGATGATGACCGTCATCCTCCGCAAGGCCTACGGAGGGGCGTACGACGTCATGTGTTCCAAGCATCTCGGTGGTGACCTGAACCTCGCGTGGCCCACCGCCGAGATCGCGGTCATGGGCGCCGACGGGGCCGTCAACATCCTGTTCCGACGCCAGATCGACGCCGCTCCCGCCGACGCGCGCGAGAAGCTGCGGGCGGAGAAGGTCGGGGAATATCGGGAGGAGTTCCTTAACCCGTATCTCGCCGCGGATCGGGGATACATCGACGACGTGATCGACCCGGCGGAGACGCGGACCCGGCTCATCGCCGGGCTCAAGTTCCTCGCCTCGAAGCGCGAAGACCGACCACCGAAGAAGCACGGGAACGGGCCGCTATAGCCGTCCGCGGGAGGATTCGTCCGATGGTCGGCATCACCGAGACCGTGCTCCGCGATGGGCACCAGTCGCTGATCGCGACCCGGATGCGCACCCGCGACATGCTCCCGGCCGCCGAGCGGCTCGATGCGATCGGATACCACTCGCTCGAGATCTGGGGAGGCGCGACGTTCGACGTGTGCCTGCGCTTCCTGCACGAGGATCCCTGGGAGCGACTGCAGACCCTGAAGCGGGCGATGCCGAACACGCCATTGCAGATGCTCCTGCGCGGGCAGAACCTCGTCGGCTACCGCCACTACCCCGATGACCTCGTTCGCAAGTTCGTCGCCGAGTCCGCCCGACGAGGGATCGACATCTTCCGCGTCTTCGACGCGCTGAACGACCCGCGCAACATGGGAGTGGCGATCGACGCGGTCCGCAAGGCTGGGGGCCGGGCGCAGGGGACGATCTGCTACACGCAGTCGCCCGTCCACACGCTCCCGTCCTTCGTCCAGCTCGGCCGGGAGCTCGCCGCCCTCGGGGCGGAGGAGCTCTGCATCAAGGACATGGCCGGATTCATGCCGCCGGGCGACGCAGCGGCGCTCGTCCGGGCGCTCATCCGCGAGGTGGGTCTTCCGGTCGTGGTCCACACGCACTCCTCAAGCGGAATGTCGACCCTGACGTGCCTCGCGGCGGCCGAGGCCGGCGCGACGGTGGTCGACAGCGCGCTCGGCCCGTTCTCCGGCGGGGCCTCCCAGCCCCCGACCGAGGCGCTCGTCGGAGCCATGCGGGGCACGCCGCTCGATCCCAAGCTCGACCTCTCCGCCCTCGCCGATCTCTCCGAATACTTCCGCAAGGTCCTCGATCACTACCGGCCGCTGCTGAACCTGAGGAGCCTGCAGACCGACGGGGAGATCCTGCTCCACCAGGTCCCGGGTGGGATGCTCTCGAACCTCCTCTCGCAACTCCAGGAGCAGGACGCGCTCGCGCGACTGCCCGAGGTGTTCGCCGAGATCCCTCTGGTCCGACGTGATCTGGGCTACCCTCCCCTCGTGACCCCGACCAGCCAGATCGTTGGGATCCAAGCGGTGTTCAACGTCCTCGCCGGAACGCGCTACCAGACGATCACCCGCGAGGTCCGCGATTACGTCCGCGGGCTCTACGGCGCTCCCCCGGGGCCGATCGACGCCGACCTACGCCGCAAGGTCCTCGCCGACGCGGCTCCGATCCAGGGCCGGCCCGCGGACCTGCTCGCTCCCGAGTTCGATCGGGCCCTGCAGGAGGTGCGTGCGCTCGTCCCGGCCGCGGACGATGCGGAAGCGATATCGTACGCCGTCTTCCCGGCCGTGTACAAGGCCTACCGTGCCAGCCGCGATCGCGCCCTGACCGACGAGGCGCTCACGACCGCCGCGCTCGGGATCGTCGGTGCGCTCCGCGCCCGCCCTGCGAGCCTCGCCGTGCCCTCCTCTTTGCTTGCTCGAGAGGAGGCCGGCGGGATGAGCGCCTGGGCGCACGAGGGGCGCAGCCGGCTCCATTCCCAGCGGAGGTGGATCGATGCGAGTACGCGTCGCACGCGACGGTAAGGTAGAGGAGATCGACGTCGATCTCGCCGGCGCAACGGTCGAGCTCGGAGGTGCACGCCACCCATTCGTCGTCGTAGCCTCGTCGCCGATGAAGGTCGAGCTCGAGATCGCCGGTGAGCGAATCGTCGTCGAGCAGTGGCCGGAAGGCATGCCAATCCCACCGGGGCCGGTCGATGTGAACGGGGAACGATGGACGCTCTCGCGCGTCGAGACATCCGATCCTCGTCCGGCCGCCCGGGCGGCCGCTCCTCCTCCGCCAGCGCCCGCTCCCCCCGCGGCCGCGGAAGGGCCCGGGGTTCCCATCCTGCCTCCGATGCCCGGGAAGACGATCGAGGTGCGGGTCC
The DNA here is from genome assembly GCA_035532555.1 of Thermoplasmata archaeon. Taxonomy (NCBI): domain Archaea; kingdom Methanobacteriati; phylum Thermoplasmatota; class Thermoplasmata; species Thermoplasmata archaeon. The sequence goes on from DATKQS010000016.1 coordinate 7,766, forward strand.
AGAACGGAGACCATGTCACCAAGGGCCAGATCCTCCTGATCCTCGAGGCGATGAAGATGCGCAACGAGATCTCGAGCCCGACCGCGGGTCGAGTAGAACGCCTCCAGGTGCGTCCCGGCTCCAGCGTCCGCGCGCGCGAGCCGATGCTCTTCGTGGTCCCCGACTAGGGGGCCGGCGGGTCCTGCGTTCCCGCCTCCGGTCGCGGCGCGGTCTCGACGAGGGAGTCGAACAGGTCCGCCTCGATCACCGGGTCGTCGAACGCCTCCGGGGGAGGCATGGAAGCGGCCGGGTCGATCGCCGCCGGCGGCGCGACGGCCGCCGTGGCCGAGTACTCGGCCATGTACCACACCGCGAGGCCGATCGGGAGGAGGAGGAGCGCGAAGGAGTACAGTCCAAGCCCGATGCGGAAGCCCAGATAGATGACGCCGAACGTGAGCGCGGCGAGAAGGACGGCCATCGCCCAGTACGGGAGACGGCCGATCGTCAACCGCGTCATCGGGCGACCTCCCCTCTACGCAAGCCGCACCACCCGGCCGCACGCGGGGCAGACGGTGGTCCCCGTCGCGAGATGGGTCCCGCAGTAGATGCAGAACCCGATCCCCGAGGACGGGAGCGCAGTACCCGAGGAGGAGGGGGCATACTGGGCCGATCCCGACGCGGGCCCGAGCGGGGGACCGGCCGGGCGGATCTGACGGTGGCCGAAGGGCGTGTAAAAGATCACGAGGCTCGAGAACATCCAGATCAGGACCGCGTAGACCGCGATCGTCGCGAGGGAGGGCACGAGGAAGAAGATCGCGAGCGCGACCGCGACGACCGCGAAGTTGACGATGGTTAGAACGGCGCGCAGGTGCATCGGAGCGCTCCAGAACACCAGGGGCACCGGTGTACTTCTGTCTTTGTCCCTTCGGCGGCGCCTCGATGGCCTAAATAGCCGCCATCGCTCGCGCCGCGCCGTGGCGAAGGTTCCCCGATTGATCGCCCGCGACGAGTTCACCTACGAGATCCCGATGGACGAGGTCCCGGGGATGCGCGTCCCCGGGGTGCTCTTCTCGAACGAGGCGCTGCTCTCGGGGGTCGAAGGGGACCCATCCCTGATGCAACTAGCGAACGTCGCAACGCTTCCCGGCATCCAGCGCAACGCGCTCGCGATGCCGGACATCCACTTCGGCTACGGTTTCCCGGTGGGTGGGGTCGCGGCCTTCGACCTCGAAGAGGGAATCGTCTCTCCCGGAGGGATCGGCTACGACATCAATTGCGGCGTTCGGCTGCTCCGCACCTCGCTCACCACCGAGGAGGTCCGTCCCCGCCTCGGCGATCTCATGGATCGCCTGTACCGGGCGGTCCCGTCCGGGGTCGGTTCGAAGGGCGGGCGGCCGCTCAACCCGAGCGAGGTCGACGAGGTGCTGGCGGGCGGGGCCCGCTGGGCGGTCGAGCACGGACTTGGCCGGACCGAGGACCTCGAGGTCCAAGAGGAGGAGGGCCGCATGACGGACGCCGATCCTGCCGAGGTCAGCGACAACGCCCGCAAGCGCGGCTCGAAGCAGCTCGGGACTCTCGGATCCGGGAACCACTTCCTCGAGGTCCAGAGCGTCGATGAGCTGTTTTACCCGGAGTGCGCGCTAGCGCTCGGCTTGGAGCCGGGGCAGGTCACGGTCATGCTGCATACAGGCTCTCGCGGGCTCGGGCACCAGATCGCGACGGAGTACATCCAACGCATGGACGACCGCCTCGTCCGCGAGGGCACTCAGCTCGTCGACCGGCAGCTCTCGTGCGCCCCGGTCGCCTCGGACGACGGCCAGAGCTACCTCCGTGCCATGGCCGCGGGGGCGAACTTCGCGTGGGCGAACCGCCAGGCGATCACCCACGGCGTGCGCCGCGCCTTCTCCGAAACGTTCGGCCGTCCCGCCGAGGATATGGACCTCGCGGTCGTCTACGATATCGCGCACAACATCGCCAAGACCGAAACCCACCGCCTGGACGACGGCCCGAAGCGCGTGCTCGTCCACCGGAAGGGAGCGACCCGTGCCTTCCCCGCCGGACGCGAGGAAGTGCCGAGCGCCTACCGCCCGTTCGGTCAGCCGGTGCTCATCCCGGGAGATATGGGCACCGCGAGCTACGTCCTTGCCGGCCTTTCGACGTCGATGGACCGTTCGTTCGGCTCGTCCTGCCACGGTGCGGGCCGGCGTCTCAGCCGGCACGCCGCCAACCGGACCTTCCGCTACGAAGAGGTGACGCGCGCGCTGCGCGCGAAGGGCATCCAGGTCCGAGCCGCGACCCACGAGGGCGTGACCGAGGAGGCCCCCGGGGCGTACAAGGACGTGGAGAACGTCGTCCGGGTCGCGGAGGGCGCCGGTCTCACACGGCGCGTCGCCCGACTGGTCCCGCTCGGGGTCGTGAAGGGATGAACGGGGGGCGCTCTCACCGCGTCCTCGCGAGAGCTCATAAACGCAGGCCGGCTCCGAGGGCCCCGGAGCGTTCGTGACGTCGTTTTCCTTCAACGGCTACGAGATCGCGCTCCTGGTCGTTCTCGTCTACGGGCTCGCCGTCTACGGCCTGTACCGGGTCGGTTGGATCGGCAAGGACCGGACGATCGCGCTCTTCGGCCCCGCGCTGATGATCAAGACCCGACGCGGCCGGGCCTTCATCGATTGGGTCGGTCGGTCCCGCCGGTTCTGGACCGTAGCGAGCACGATCGGCGTCATCCTCGCAGCGATCGCGATGGTCGGCATGGTGATCCTGCTCCTCATCGATGCGATCTTGGCGTTCCATGAGACCGCCGCGCAGGCGCCCAGCGTCCAAGAGGCGCTCGGGATCCCCGGGATCAACCCGATCATCCCGCTCGGCTATGGGATCGTGGCGTTGATCATCGCCGTCGTGCTCCACGAGCTGTTCCACGGGTTCGTGGCCCGTTCTCAGAAGATCACCGTCAAGAGCCTGGGCATTCTCTGGTGCGTCATCCCCATCGGGGCGTTCGTCGAGCCGGAGGAGGCGGAGATGGTCGCCGCTCCCCGCATCCGCCGGGACCGGGTCGCCGCGGCCGGGGTCCTCGCGAACTTCATTCTCGCCGGGGTGCTCTTCGTGGTGGTATCGGCGATCGTCGCGGGGTCGGTCGTGCCGAACGCGAACGGGGTGGGCGTCGTTCAGATCTTCCCGAACTCGCCGGCCCAGAATGCGAGCCTCTCCGCCGGCGACATCATCACCGAGTTGAACGGCACGACGATCACGACGAACGCGCAGCTGTCGTCCGCGCTCAGCACCGCGCACCCCGGTCAGACCGTTCCATTACAGTACTACTCGAGCGGTCTTGGAACGACGGTGACGACCAACGTCACGCTCGCGCCGTTGTCGGCCTTCACCAATCAATCGTCCGACGCGCAGACGGCATTCCTCGGCGTCTACATCTCCTTCCTCACACCGGCGCAGCTCCAGGGCACGCTCGTCTGGCCGCCGGGCACGCCGTACGGAGGGTACCAGGGCACGGTCAACTGGCTCGTGCTCCCGATCGCCGGGCTCGAACCGATCAGCGGCTCGACCCAGAGTTTCTTCCACGTGACGGGGCCCCTCGCGGCCTTCGGACCCAGCTCGTTCTGGATCGGGCTGAACATCCTGTACTGGGTCGCCTGGATGAGCCTCCTCCTCGGCGCCTCGAACGCGCTTCCGCTGATCCCGCTCGACGGTGGGCTGCTCGTCCGAGATTTCATGGCGGCGTTCGCCTCGAGGGTGAAGAAAGCCTGGACCCCCGAGCGGGCCGAACGGTTCGGCGGGACGGCGGCCATTATCTCGACATTCGTCGTACTCATCCTGCTCGCATGGCAGTTCGTGATCCCCCGCCTCTAGCGGAATCGACGCTCTACGGGGAGTACCCCTTCCTCCCGGGGGCCGAAGCGCTCGCGGAGGAGATGGCCGTCTCGGTCCGGGGGCTCCTGGAGGACGGAGCGTTCGAGGTCTCCCGCGAGATCGGGCGGGCCCGGGTCCTCGCCGCCGCCGACGACCCCCGCGGGACCTCGACGATCGAGGAGCTCTCCCGCGCGGCTCCCGAGGTCCGGTTCTTGTCGTTCCTGTTCGCGCGCCTCGTGCTGTCGGCGGGGGCCTCGCCCGCCCCCCTTCGGCGGTGGGCCGTCGCCGAGTCGAAGCGCGCGCACGCCCGCCTGCGCTCGAGCTCCATCGAGGAGCTCGGCGAGGTCGCGCGCCGCCTCGGATACCCGATCACCGAGCTCGCATCCTCCGAGGTCGCCCTCTCCCTGACCGACTACGTTCGGCTCGCCGTGCCGATCCGAGACGCCGAGTTCCGCCTCGGGAGCCAGGACGTTCGGCACGGCCAGGTCGAGGTCTCCCGGGAGCGCGCCGCGCGCCTGCTCCAGGAGGCCGTACGAAGCGAGCTCGCCCGGCCGATGCCGATCGAGGAGGGGGCGCGGGCGGCCATCCGCGCCCGCGAAGCGGCCCTGCTCGAGGAGATCTCCCGGCGCGTTCCGCTGCCCGTCGCCCGCCCCGGAGCGAACACCGCGGAGCTGCGGCCGGATCGCTTCCCTCCCTGTATCCGCAAGATGCGCCGGTCGCTCGAGCACGGCGAGAACCTCTCCCACGCCGGGCGCTTCGCGCTCGCGGCCTTCTTGCACCGGGCCGGCGCGGATCTCGAGACGATCGTCGACGCCTACCGCGGCGCTCCGGACTTCGACGAGTCGATCACCCGCTACCAGATCGACCACATCACGCATCGAGATGGCGGAAAGGGATACGAGCCGCCGGAGTGCGCGACCCTGCGCACCCACGGGCTCTGCATCCGGGACGGCGATCCCACGGGCCCGACGCCCGTGGACCGCGCGCGCGATCCGCTCTGCTTCGAGCCGTTCCTGCGCCACCCGCTGCAATACTATCGGCTGCGCGGTGGGCGCGTCCTGGAGGGCGGAGAGGGCCAGGACGGGGGCGGGAGCCCTACGAGCCGCTCGGGGGAAGGCTCCGGTACAGGCTCCGCGCCCGGGCGTACGCCGTCCACTGACCGGCGACAATGAACCACACCAGCGCGACGTCGATCACGGTGAAGCCGACTCCGCCGAGGACGAAGTGCGACCAGGGAGCGCTCGGGGCCCATGGCCATGGGAGCGACCAGTCGAACTCCAAGAACGTCGCCACCGCGAGGATCACGAGCCGGTCCGAACGGGACAGGATGCCCGCATAGAGCCGGCCCTGGCCGACGGCTTGGGCTTGCGTGCCCATGTAGCTGACGAGCAGTAGGCTCACGAGCGCGAGGAGCGCGAGGAAGGGGTTCGCATATCCGGAGATCGCGATCCCGATGAGCAGGGCCACGTCGGAATACCGGTCGAGGACGTGATCGAGCACGTCCCCGCGCACGCTCATCGTGCCGTTGCGGCGGGCGACGTAGCCATCGAGCGCGTCGAAGAGCCCTCCGAGCAGGATCAGCGCCGAGACCGCGAGGAACAGATCGGGCGTGGTCCAGCGGACGGCCGCCGCCAGAACGGCCGCCGCGACGCAGAGGCCGAAGGCGAGCCAGCTCAGCGCGGCCGGGGTCCAACGGAGCCAGGGTCGGGCGAGCCACTCGAGGTAGCGGTCCGCCCTTCCTCGGTACGACTCGATGACCATGACGGGCCGGTTACGGACCGAGGCGCAAAAGCTCCTCGGTGACGGCCGGATCGGCGAGCCAGTCCACCCGGCCGTACCGGGAGGGTCCCCGGCGCGCGATGCGCCCGGCGACGCGCCGGGCGACCGCGTCGGGGTCGAGGCCGGTCGTGTCGATCTCCCACACGCAGCTCCCGGTCTCGATCGCCTCGAACAGGATCGCGTCCGTGGCTTCGGCGATGACGTTGTCCGCACGCTCCCGGGCCGAGCCCCGGCGGGCGCGAGCGAGTCGGCGCTCGAGCTCGAGGGGATGGCACCGCAGCACGATCGTGTCGCGGATCGGAAGGAGGTGCGCGAGGTGTCCGACGACGAGGTCGACGTCGGGCGGTTCTCGGCGCAGTCGCCGGGCGAGCCGAGGCAGGTCGACCGTGAACGAGCGCGGGCCCGTCCGGCGACCGAGGTCGAGGCGCACCGCGAGCTCACCGACCTCGATCGACCGCAGGCGGGAAGGGAGGCGCCGGGCGACCACGCTCTTGCCGGTCCCCGGCGTCCCGGTCAACGCGACGGGACCCCGACGCGCGCGCGTGCGGTGGGAGCGCGGCATGGCTCGCTACGCGAACCGAAGTTCGCGGTAGGTGCGTCGCCAGGCGAGGACCTCCGGGGCGATCCTCTCCTTGCGGATTCCGCCCCGGACGAAGAGCTCCGCGAGCCGCGGCATCTCCTCCGGAGTCAGCCCGAGGCGAGTCGCTTCCGCGGTGCCGATGCGACCGACGAGATCGATGAGGAGCCGCTGGCGCTCGAGGCGTCGCGCGAGGGCCGCGGGGCCGAGGCCGTGCGCCGCGCGCAGGCGGTCCGGATCGATGTGCAGTTGGTGGGAGCGCGAGAACCCTTGCGCCTCGGCGATGATCGGGATGCCTCGTTCCGAGAGCGCCCCGCCGAGCGCTTGGCTGTTGCGGACGATCGTCCGTGCGTACTCCGGTCCGACCCGCTCCATCTCGAGGAGCGTCTGCGTCACCCCGGCGATGCGGTTCCAGTGGGCGTTGTCGAAGATCCGCCAGACGAGGGCCGGATCCATCTGGCGGAACAGATCCTCCCGATCGGTGACGAGGATCCCGCCCTGCGGTCCGGGGAAGGACTTGTGCGTGCTTCCGAACAGTACGTCCGCTCCTTCTCGTAGCGGGTCCTGGAACTCTCCTCCGGCGACGAGGCCGAGCACGTGGGAAGCGTCGTAGAAGACGAGGGCGTTGCGCGCATGCGCCGCTTCGGCGATCTCGCGCAACGGGTACGGGAAGAGGAAGAAGCTCTGGCCGAGGATCACCGCATCGGGTCGCTCGCGTTCGATCGTTTCGACGGCGAGCGCGGCGTCGACCGTGAACCCGGGCCCCGACGCGGGCAGCGGCCGGACCGTGTAGCCGAAGAGCGCGGGGATGTACCCGGGAGCGTAGCCGTCGTAGCCGCCTTCCTTCGGTTCGATCGCGAGGATGCGGGATTTCGCAGGGAGCAGCGGGACGAGCGCGGAAAGGGCCGCGATGTGGCCGGACAGCGGACGGACGGTCGCGTAGCGGCCGTGAAACAGGCGGGCGGCCGAGGCGTTCCCGAGCTGCTCGATCTCGTCCGTGTACCGGGTCCCCGTGTACGAGTTGTCGATCCGCTCCCCGTGCCACTCGGTCTCCAGCGGGAGGGTGTACCGGCCGGCGAGATCGCTCGAGAGGTACTTGCGTGCGGTGGGCGAGACGGCGTTCTCGCTCGGCAACAGGTTCAGGACGTCGCGGCCCCGCCAGCGATCATGGGTGCGGACGAGCCGAGCGAGCGTGCGCTCGTTCTCGCTGGGCCCGGGGAGCGCGTTCACGAAGGGAGGACCGAGGGACGAGGCCCTTGGGCGAGCTTGCGCTGCTCGCGGTTGCCGCAGCGCGGACAGTTCAGATCCTTGTCGCCGATGATCATGAGCCCATGGCAGACCTGGCAGCGCGCCGAGATGACCCCGAGGGTCGACGGGGCGGTCGTGAGCTTGATCGAGGGGTGCGCCTGGAGGACCTTCGCGACGAGGATGTCCCCGACCGCGAGCTCGGTCGTCAGCGACTCCGTGTAGCCGTCCTTGACCTTGGAGATGTGCACGGTGCCCTCCGGCTCTCCGGGGATCCCGCGCCGGCTCTCGGTCGTCGAGAGGATCGTGCAGATCGCCATGGCGCTCTTCAACTCATCCACACGCGCGTAGACGACATCCCCTTCGGAGAGCGTCGGCACCGAGTTGGTTCCGGCCACGCGGACGGTCCGGTCCGTCGGATCGATCGTGGGAATCCCCACGAGGCTGGAGAAGATGCGTCCCCCGTGCTCGTAGGTTCCCGGACCGGGAACGAACTCCTCCGCGGCGCCGATGTACTCTCCGGGGACGACGAACTTGGGCACTTCGCTGGGCGTCATGGTTGGTTTTCCGTTCGGATCACCCAGAGGTCGACCGGGATTGGGACCCGGGCGCGGCGATGGTGCGGGAACATCCGAACGAGTTCCCACGGGACCGGTCGCACCGACTCGACGTAGGCGTTCGCTACGAGCGCTCGGCGTGCTATAAAGGTTCGGGAGTCGGCGAGCGCGAAGGAGTAGATCGCGCGACCGGCCAGCGCGAACGCGCGGTCCCAGAAGGGCCGGTCGGCTCCGCGTCGTTGGGCACCGAACGGCGGGTTCATCAGGATCGTGTCGGCGTTCGAGTCCCACGCGCCGACCGCGGATTCCACGAAGCGGACCCGGACTCCGAGCCGCGTCGCTTCCTCGCGGGCTCGCGCGAGCGCCGAGGCGTCGATGTCGATTCCGACGACGCTCTTCGCTCCGAGCAGCGCGGCTCCGATCGCCAGGACCCCCGTGCCCGTCCCCAGGTCGAGGACGGTGCGATCCTCCAGATCTCCCGCCGAGAGCGCACTCTCGAGCAGCGTGGCCGCGGCCTCGGGAGGGGTGATGACCTGTTCGAGGTCCGCGCGGGGGCTCTCGAAGGGCCGGATCGACGAGAGGCGCGCGACGAGCGTGGCATGCCGCATGGTACCGTCAGAGCTCCCGACCGCTTGAACCACGATGCGGGGAGCCGGATTTGAACCGGCGAACGCCTTCGCGGCAGGATCTCTTCGGACGGTTCGCGAGGAGAATCCGCGCGTACCTTCCGTTTAAGTCCTGCGCCGTTGCCCGGGCTTGGCTATCCCCGCTCCGTTAGCGGGTGTCGGCCGAGGCGTCGGCATCGTCCTCATTGGCGGGGGCGCCCTTCTTCAGCGAGACCCGCTTCGGGAAGAACTTGAGGAGGATGACGTCGTTGACGGCCGAGACCCAACGGTACGGCACGTTGATGGGACGAGAGTCCTCCACTAACATCGGGCTCGACTCTACGACGTAGAGCCCATCGAGCTTGGACTCCTCCACGGAAACGACGAGGTTGTCCACCTCGCCGACGAGGCGTCCGTCCGGCGAGTAGATCTGGCGACCCAACAGTTCGGTCATCTCGACGAGCATGTCCCTGTCCTACAGGGGTCGGACGGCGGGAGCCCTTCTTATGCCTTTGGGCGGAGGCGAACGCCGTGCCCGCCGTGGGGAGTGCCGTGGCTCTGGGACTCGTACAGTTCGAGGAGCTCGTCGGTCGTCGTGGCATCGGTCGGACCTTTGTCGTCCCGGTAGCGCCCCGTGAAACGCGGGAAGCGCAGCGCGAGGCCCGCCTCCGGCTTGACCCGGCCGATCCCCGCGCGGTGGATCGGGCTGAGCGTCAGTTCCGCACCCCGGACCTCGAGCACGAGCGCCGGCCGGAACCAGGCGTCCGCGTTCAGCCCCGTGTCGACGTTCGCCGGCCGCTCGCTGACCGCGTGAGGATGCAACCGACGCGGCATCTCCTCCAACGCCTGGTCGTCGAAGCCGCTCCCCACCTTGCAGAACGATTCGTACCGATCCTTGCGGGAGTTGTAGACGGCGAGGAGGAACGCCCCGAAGCGGCCTCCGCGGCGGCCGCGACCGGAGAACGCGCCGACGATGACCCCATCGATAGAATCGGCGAGTCCGGTGACGTACTCGCGCTTGTACTTGATCCACCAGTACCCTCGGGCCCCGGCCTGGTAGGAGCTCCCTTCCTGGAGGGACTTCGCCATCACTCCCTCGGCGCCCCCGGCGACGGCCTCGTCGAAGAATCGGGTCGCCGCGTCCACCGAGGCAACGACCCGGCTCTCCGCGAGGCGGATGCGCTCGTTGGGGACGAGGAGCGCTTCGAGGCGTTTTCGACGTTCGGGGTACGGCCGTTCGTACACCGCCTCCCCCGCGTCGAGGAGGACGTCGAAGACGAACAGCGCCACCGGGGTCTCCTCTTGGGCCCGTTCGAGGTCCCGCTTACGCCCACGACGGTGGGAAACTTCCTGGAAGGGCCGTAGCTCGTCAGTGATCGGGTCCACCGGGACGCACTCCCCTTCGACGATGGCGGGGCGGTGGGGGATCGCGCTCCCCAGAGCCCCGATGAGATCGGGGAACTGAGGCCCGATCTCTTCTAGACGGCGCGAAAAGAGCCGCACCGAGCCGTCGCGCGCGATGTGGGCCTGGACGCGGAGCCCATCGTACTTGTACTCGAGAGCCGCGCGTCCGCCCATCCTCAGGAGAATGTCGGAGAGACTGTTCGAGCGCTCGGCGAGCATCGAGCGGACGGGGCGACCCACGGTGAGACCGAGTCGCGCGAGCGCCGGGACCCCTCCGGCGGCGAGCCGCTCCGCGATCAGGCCAAGATCGCTCGTCATGTTGAACGCCGCCTCGATCTCGTGCCGAGCGTGCTTGTCCCCGGGCGCGAAGTGCTCGGCGAGCGCGTCGAGGATCGTCATCTCGCGCACCCCGACGCGCAGCGTTCCGAGAACGAAACGCAGGAGGTACTTTCCCTCGAGCGGGGTCGCTCGGCGCAGCAGTGTCTCGAGGATCGCGATCTTCGCTTCTTGAGAACCGGCGCCGCTCGCGTGGGCGACCTCGAGCAGGCGCGCGTAGACCTCGGGGACCTCGAGAGCTTTCGATTCCTCTCGGCGGGGTGGGGGCGCGAGCACCTCGGCGGCCGTGGTACCGAGATCCCCCGAGGCACGGGCCTGCCGCGCGAGCCGCTCCTCCTCCTCCCCCGTCGCCCGGGCGAGCGCCTTGAGAGCGAGCGAACCGGCGACCCCGAGCTCGACGCCCTCGTACTCGGGCCGCAGAAGCCCTTGGGAGAGATAGAGCACGATTCCGAGCTCCTCGCCCTTCACGGCACCGATCAGCTCGACGAGGATCGAGCGCATCTCGAGCCGCTTCGTCGTCGCTTCGAGCGCCTCGTAGGCCCGCGCGAGCTCAGCGTACTTCACGCCGGGCTCCTTCCTCGACCGAGGCGCGCAGGCTTCGGATATTGTCGTCCACGCTCCCCCCGGCGAACACGGAGTTGCCGCACACGAAGAAGGTCGCTCCGGCTTGCGCCGCCGGGATCGCTGTCGAGGGGGTAATGCCGCCGTCCACGGAGAGATCGGCCGAGGATCCGATGCGGTCGAGCCGCTCCCGTGCGGACCGGATCTTGGGGACGGTCTCGGGAATGAACTTCTGACCGGAGAACCCGGGATGAACGCCCATCACGAGCACCTGATCGAGCTTTTCGATCCAGCGATCCACGGCCCCGATCGGAGTGTCGGGACGCAGGGCCGCCCCGACCGTCGCACCGAGCCGGTGCCCTTCGCGGATCACCTCGGCCGGATCGGAGCGGGACTCGAGGTGGAAGACCAGCGAGTCGCCCCCGGCCTTCCGAAACGCATCGAGATAGCGGAGCGGGTCGTCGATCATGAGATGGATATCGAGCGGCAGACGAGTGCGCTCTCGCACCGCGCGCACGAGCGCGGGGCCGAAGGAGATGTTCGGGACGAAATGGCCGTCCATCACGTCCAGGTGAAAGGCGTCGGCGCCTCCCTTCTCGGCCGCCCGGACTGCTTCGCCGAGCGCGCCGAAGTCCGCGCTCAGCAGGGATGGGGCGAGGCGAAGTTTCCGAGGGTGAGCCTCCACATGCGCGCCATGGCCCGGGGCGTATATGTCTCCGCCCGCTCCGAGCGGCCGGCACGAGCGTGGGACACGCCGGAGGGAGTTCACAAGAGCGGTAGCGAGCCCGTGATGGGGTCGAGCTCGGAGGCGAGCGCCGGACCCAGCCCGAGGCACGTACGGGTCCCCGGCGCGACCTCGGTAAACCCAGCGTCTTCGACCCAGACTGCCCCGATCCCCCGCGCGCGCGCCCGACGCTCGATGTCGACCATCTCGTCGAGCGTGCTCACGACGAGCGCGATCTTCTTCTGGCCCTGGGCGAGCCACTCCGCCATGCCTTCCTCATCCCGCCGGCGCGCCTGTTCCACCAGCATCACGGCGGCGTGGGCCGCCTGAACCGCGGCCTTGCCCGCCGAGAGCCGAAGCTCCCCGCGAAGGACGAGGGCCATCTTCCGCTCGCCGCGCTCGGCGCCGCGCGGATTACGCGGCATATTCGGCCTCGCGTCGGCGTTGCAGCTCGGTTCGACGCGCCCGGACCGCACCGAGTTGGCTCTCCAGGTCCGCCTGTTGCTCGGTCGTGCCGACGCGATCGAGCTCGCGGTGCAGCCGCTTCTCCTCGCGATCGAGCCGGGTCAGTTCGCGGGCGAGCTCGAAAGGCCCATCCTCGCCGGGGGCGAGTGCGGGGGTCCGTACGGGAGGGGTCGCTCGGTAAGCTCCTCGAACCGCTCCTACCCCGAGGGCGATGATCGCGATCACGAAGAGGACCGCTTCGAGAACCGGGTCCGACCACGCCGCTTGGAACCCCTGGGGTCCCCCCACGAGGAGCGCGTAGCCCACGAGCACGGTGAGCGCCACGCTCAGGACGAAGGATAGGGTGCCGATCTCGATCGCACGCACCAGCGCGTCCTCGCCCCGCACGCGCCACTCCGGGAACGTCGCCTTGGTCACAAAGTACCCCGGAACGAAGAACAAGAGGAGGATCCCGACGACGATCTCGAGGCCCGTCCAGTCCGACATCGCGTGCGCGGCTCCGCGACCTCACGTCCGTTCGGCGCTTGAGGGTTTCACCGCATGACCCGGCCGGCGGGGGCTGACGGGCCGCGCGCGATCACGAGGGCGGAGGCGCCCCGCCTTGGGACATCTGCCGTTCGATCTGGCGGCGCAAGCGTCGGTTCGAAGTGATGCCGTGGGCGGCCTTCTTCGTCGTTTCGTAGTACTTGAGGAGCGCTCGGACCTCCGGCGGCTTGTTCCCGCTGCCGCGGGCGATGCGGTGGGCCCGTTCGGACTTGATGATGTTCGCGTCGTCGAGCTCGGCGGAGGTCATCGAATCGAGCATCGTGCGGAACTTCCGCAACTGGACCTGGGTCTCGTTGAGCTTCGAATCATCGATCTTGGCCGGGCCGAGGCCCGGAAAGAAGGACATGAGCTTGGAGAGCGAGCCCATCTGCCCCAGGGAGTCGAGTTGCGTGCGGAGGTCGCGCAGGGTGAAGCGGCCGGAGATGAGATGCTCGCTCGCCTTCTGCGCCTCCTCTTTTCCGCGGAGGTCCTCGAATCGTTCGAGGAGCGTCTGCAGGTCACCCATGCCCAGCAATCGGGAGACGAACCGGGTCGGGTCGAACCGCTCGAGCTCGTCCAGGTGCTCACCGGTTCCGATGAACAGGATCGGGGCTCCGCTCGCCGCGACGGCGGAGAGCGCCCCTCCGCCCTTGGCGGAGCCATCGAGCTTGGTGAGGATCACTCCCGTGAGTCCCACCGCTTCCTGGAACGCCTTCGCGCTCCGGCCGGCGCTCTGCCCCATCGCGGCGTCCAGTACTAAGATCGTCTCATCCGGTTTCACGACATCGTGGATCTGCCGCAGTTCGGCGATCAACTCCGCGTCGATCCCACTGCGCCCGGCCGTGTCCACGATGATCGCGAAGTGCGGTGGGAACGCGGCGAGTCCCTCCCGGACGATCACCTCGGCGCGGCGCTCGGCGCGGTTCGCATAGAACTCGCACCCGACCTTCTGGGCGAGCTGTTGGAGTTGGTCGATTGCGGCGGGGCGATGGACATCCGCGGCGATCAGCCCGACCCGGACTCCCTTCTTCTGGTACTGCCGGGCGAGCTTGGCGGCCGTGGTCGTCTTGCCCTGTCCGAAAAGCCCCGCGAGGAGGATCCGCCGGGGCCGGAACTCGAAGGGCCGATCCTTGCCTAGGATGCCGCGGATCTCCTCGTAGATGATGCGGATGAGGAAGTCGCGTAGGCTCGAACCGGCGGGGGGCTTGTCCTCCTTCGCGCGGCGCTTGACCCGGTCGGTGAGCTGGAGGGTCAACTCCACGTTGACGTCCGCTTGCAGGAGTGCGCGCTGGATGTCCCGGACGACCTCGGCGAGGAGCGCGTCGTCGACGGCCGAACCGCGGGCGATCTTCTGGAGCACCGCGCGAAGCGATTTGCCCAGCGAGTCCAGCACCATACCTCCCCCGGAGGCGACCTCGACGGGCCGCTCGAGTTCGGCTACGCAGCCGCCCTCCTTACCCTTTCGTGGCACGAGAAACCGCCCGTCCCGGGAGAGGTACGCGCCTTCCGACGTCCGAGACGACCGCTCGCGTGCGCCGACGAATCGGCCCGAGCCGCGAACTGGCGCTCCTCGCCCTGCCAGCAAGATTCTTAACGTCACGACGGAAGGTAGGGACGTAGACCATGAACGCCGATCCCGTAACTCCGGCGGCGGCCGCGCCGGCGAAGGTCACGCCACCGAAGCTCAACCCGGTCCGCGTCACGATCGCGGAGGAATCGATGCCGACGCGAGCGGAGGATTTCCGCGAGGTTCTCCACGCCTACTCGAAGGAGGACGCTATCCTGGAGGCCAAGCGATGCATCCAGTGCCGGCGCCCCTGGTGCGTCGAGGCGTGCCCCATCACGCAAGATTGCCGGCAGTACATCACGCTCATCGCGGACAGAGATTTTGATGGCGCCAAGCGAGTGACGATTCAGGACAATCCACTCGCCACCTCTCTGTGCAAGGTCTGCTACCACTACTGTGAGGACTCCTGCGTGGTCAAGAAGAAAGGCGTGCCGATCGCCATCCGTCACCTGAAGCGCGCCGCGCTCGACTACGGAGCGGGCGACCTCGCCTACGTTGCATCGAAGCCACGGAACCAGCGGGTCGCGGTGATCGGCGCGGGCCCGGCCGGCATGATGATGGCTTGGGAGCTCGGCATCCGCGGCTACTCCATCACCGTCTTCGAGCAGGAGCAGCGGCTCGGGGGCCTGATGCAAACCATCCCCGCCTACCGGATGACGGACGCCGACGTCCAGGTCGACAAGGCGCGCTACCGCCACCTCGACGTGACCTGGGTGGACGGCACGAAGGTGGGGCGGGCGTTCCCGGTCGCGCAGCTCCTCACGGACGGATACCAAGCCGTGTTCGTCTCGATCGGCACCTCCCGGCACCGCGTGCTCGGGATCCCCGGCGAGGACCTCCCCGGGGTCCAGCCGGCGCTTGAGCTCCTCAAGCGGATGAACCGCGGGGAGAGCGTCTCCGTCGGCAAGAGGATCGTCGTGGTCGGAGGCGGAGACGTGGCGATGGACTCGGTCCGCAGCGCGCTGCGCCTCTCGGAGGGCGGTGACGTCACGCTCGTCTATCGACGGGGCCGCTCGGAGATGCCCGCGGACCCGGAAGAGGTTCACGGCGCCGAGCAGGAGGGGATCCACTTCCAATTCCTGAAGGCCCCCCTCAAGATGGTCGGAGACGGACACGTCGAAGGTCTGGTCGTCCAAACGATGGAGCTCGGTCCCCCGGACGCCGGGGGTCGGCGAAGCCCGATCCCGGTTGCCGGCTCGGAAGAGACGATCCCCTGCGACACCGTCATCGTCGCGGTCGGCCAGAAGGCGGACCTCGAAGGGTTCGACGGCGGCCTCGATCTCCAGCTGACCAGTCAGGGATGGCCCGAGGGCAAGGGTCCCGGTTTCCAGACGGGGGTGCCGGGGATATTCGCGGCCGGCGGACGCTCGGTCGTCTATGCGATGGGCGCCGCGACTGAGGCCGCGATCGCGATCGACGCGTATCTCTGCGCGAAACGCGGGGAAGCCCCCACGGCCCGGCCCGACCCGCTGGGCGGAGAGACGCCGTTCGTGCTGCCGGCCGGATACACGAAGCCGATCCGAGTGTAGGTCGCCCTCCCGGCGCCGGCTCACGCGCCAGGTTTCGCGGAAAGACTTAACGCGCCGGCCGAATGGGCCAACCGTGACGACCGCGATGAGCGAGGACCCGGACGGATCGACTCCGACGGATCTCTCGGATCCCGAGCGCGCGGTCCTTCTGCGCCTGCGCGAGTGCGAGAATCCCTCGACCGAGGAGGAGATCGCGGAGAAGCTCGCGACACCGATCGAGTCGGTCCGGGGGAGCCTGCAGCGGCTGCGCTCGAAGCACCTCGCGCTCGTCGAGGAGGAGCACCGGGCCCATCGCCGGCTCACTCCTCGCGGTCGCGCGACGCTCGACGTGGGCCTTCCGGAGCGTCGACTGCTCGACCTGCTCGCCGCCGGTACGCCCTTGACGGAAGGAGATCTTCAGCCGGAAGAGCGATCGGCCGCGATCGGCGTGCTCCGACGCCGCGGGTATCTCGCGGATGGGGCGCCGTTCCGGCTTCGGCCCGGGGCCCCTCCGCGCGAGACCGCGTTGCCGGAAGAGGCGACGCTCCGAGCCGTGGCCGACGAATCCGAATCCGTCGATCCCGAGGTCTTCTCCCGACTCGAACGCCGCGGTCTCGTCCGGGTCGAGCACGCCTCGTTCAAGCGCTGGTCCCCTTCCAAAGAGGGCCGGCGGATCTCGCTCGAAGGCGCGGAGACCGACCGGATCGGCGCCCTAACCTCGGAGATGATGCGCGCCCGCAACTGGGAGGGACGAGTGTTCCGCCCCTACGACGTTCGCGCGCCGGTGTCGTATCTCACGGGTCCCCGGCCCCACCCGTACGTCGCGTGGCTAGAGGAGTTCGAAGATGTTCTGATCGGTCTCGGCTTTCAACAGGCCGAAGGGCCGCTCATCGAGACCGAGTTCTGGAATTCCGATCTGTTGTTCATGCCCCAAGACCATCCGGCACGGTCCATCCACGACGTGCTGTACCTCGAACAGCTCGAGGGCAAGCCGCCTCCCGCGCGCCTGGCGGCACGCGTGGCCGCGGTCCACGAGGGCCGTGCGCTACCCGGAGAGCGACGCGCCATCGGCCCGGGGTGGGGAGGAGCGTACGATCCCCGCATCGCGTCGCACCCCGTACTCCGATCCCAGACGACGGCCGTCAGCGGCCGCTTCCTGGCCGCGAACCCGAAGCCTCCCTTCCGGATGTTCTCGATCGACCGGAACTTCCGGTTCGAAGCCCTCGACGCCCGACATCACATCGAGTTCACGCAGTGCGAAGGCATCCTCGGCGAGGAGGGCATCAGCATCCGCCATCTCGTCGGGATCTTCCAAGCGTGTGCGGAGGCGATCGGCATCCGCGAGATGAAAATCCGCCCGAGCTACTTCCCCTTCACCGAACCGTCGATCGAGGGGTACGTTCGGCACCCCCGGCTCGGGTGGCTCGAGATCTTCCCGGGCGGGATGTTCCGCCCCGAGGTGCTCGGGCCGCTCGGGATCGATGTCCCCGTCGCGGCCTGGGGGATCGGGATCGCCCGCCTCGCCATGGTCGCCCTCGGCCTCAACGACGTGCGCGAGCTGTTCGACGACGACCTTCGGCGCCTCGAAGGGGGAGCGACGTAGCATGCCGCGAAGCACGCTCTCCCGCTCGCGCATCGTCGAGCTGTTGCCCCGAAAGCCCACGGAGGCGGAGCTCGAGGAGATCCTGTTCCGCTCCAAGGCCGAGATCGAGTCCCGGGACGGCGACGCCCTCACGGTCTCGGTCACGCCCGACCGTCTCGACCTCCTCTCGGAAGGTGGCCTGGCCCTCCACGTCGCCGGAGCCACGGGCGCGGCAGCCGGCCTCCCGCCTCTATCCATCGCTCGTCGCTCCCCCGCGTTGCGGATCGAGGTGGATGGATCGGTGCGCAGGTTGCGTCCGTGGATCGCGGGCGTGCTCGTCACCGCTCCGGCCACGTCCGGGCTGGACGCCGGTACCCTGGCCGAGGCGATCCGCTTCCAGGAGGTCCTCCACGCGAGCGTCGGACGAGATCGAGCGGCCGCCAGCCTCGGGATCTACCCCGCCGACGGAATCTCCGGCCCGATCCGCTACGCCATGGAACCGATTTCCCAGGTGTCGTTTGTACCGCTCGACGGAGAATCCCCGGTGGACGCGGCGACGTTCTTCCGGAGCCATCCTCTGGCGGCCCGCTACGGCGCCTTCGGGCGCGACGGCGATCGCTGCCTGACGATGCGCGATGCGAACGGAACGATCCTGAGCCTCCCGCCCGTCCTCAATGCGCGGGGTGCCGGGGAGGCCCGCGCCGGGGATCGGACGCTGCTGTTGGAAGCCACGGGAACGCGCGCGCGGAGCGTCCAGGAGAGCCTGAGCCTCTTGCTGCTCGTGTTCGCGGCGCGCGGGTTCGCGGTTTCCGCCGTTGCCACACGCGGGCCAGGAACGTATCGGCTCGACGGCCGCACGATCTACCACCCGCGCGCCCTCTCTCTGCCTCGAGACCTCCTCGATGCGGTCCTCGGGACCCCGTTGCCCGCCCGAGACGTCGTTCGTTTCGCGGGGCAGGCCCGCATGAGCGCCCGGGCAGCGCCGGGAGGCTGGCGGGTCCAGGCGGCGCCGTGGAGGTCCGATCTCCTCGGGCCGATCGACGCGGTCGAAGAGGTCGTGCTCGCGCGGGGGGTCGGCCCCGCGGACGCCTTGGTGCCCCCGAGCCGAACGCTCGGCGGCCGTCGCCCGGAGGTCCACTTCCGCAGAAAGTTCCTGCCTCTGTTGCTCGGCCTTGGGTACCAGCCCCTATACCATCCTGTACTCACCTCCCGCTCCTCCATCGACCGGCTCCCAGGGCTCCACGCGATCCGACTCTCGAACGCGCCCTCCGCGGAATTCGGATCGCTTCGGCCGAGCCTCTTGGTCTCGCTCCTCCAGGCATTGGGAGCGAACGTACGGTACGGCTACCCGCAGCGGATCTGCGAGCTGGGCCCCGTTCTCGAGCCGGACGCCAGAGCCGAAGCCGGCGCCCGCACGGCCTACCACGTAGCGGCCGTCCTCGCCGCCGACGGCGCCGGGTTCGCCACGGCTGCCGCCCTCGGGGAGTATCTGCTGCGATCGATCGACGTGGTGGGTGTCCGGGAGAGCGCCGAGCTCCCGGGAACCATCCCGGGCCGGGCCGCGGAGATCCACGTCGCCGGAGGCGTGGTCGCCCAGATGGGGGAACTCCACCCTCGCATACTGGAGGAGCTCCGGGTCGTCGTGCCGGCGGCGTGGATCGAACTCGATCTCACGGCCCTCTGGCCGCTGGTCGAGGCCCCGCGCACGGCCGGAAGCCGCTCGGTAGCGGCGGGCCCCGCCCCACGGAAGCCCGGGACCGGACGAACGAGTCCAAAGCGCGCTCCTCGTCGTCGGTCTCGCCCGCGAACCCGATAGTCGGGTGCGCGAGCCTCAAGGCGAGAGACGCCGGAGAGGCGGACGGTCGATAGGCGCGTGGGAAACCCAACTCTCAGTCGTTACTTGGAATCCGGAGTGCGCCGACGCGCTGAATTCTTCGAATACATAAATACCGGGACCGCTGTCGATGAGTTATCCCGTGGCACGGGATGGAGCGGACACCGATGCGGATGTGGGTGTACGTCGTGCGTCGCGTGGCCCTTCTCGTGCCGGTCATCATCGGGGTGATGACGATCACCTTCCTCCTCGTCACGGCCCTCGGTCCGCAGCAACAGTTGTATTCGGCGTTCGGGCCGCCCCCGATCCACGGGACGATCCATTCGTACAACCCGACGATCCCCTGCAGCGAGATCACGCCCGGCGCGAACGGGACCTGCGCCAACCCGCTCTGGAACGAGCTCGCGCCGAAGTTAGGACTCAACCAACCTATCTTCGTGCAATGGGGATTCTACATCTATCGTAGTTTCACCTTCCAATGGGGCCTCGTATCGAACTTTAGCGAAACGCAAGGGCCGCTCTCGGCGTTCATCCACGGTCAGTCGGTGTCCACGGTGCTCGCCCAGCTCCTCCCGTACACCCTCGAGCTCGCGATCTTCTCGCTCATCATCATCCTGGCCGTCGCCGTACCGTTAGGGAACCTTTCCGCCGTCTACCGGAATCGTCCGGTCGATCAGGCGTCTCGCGTCCTGTCGTTCTCGGGGTTCGCCTTACCAGCGTTCCTGTTAGCGACGCTCCTCGTCCTTGCCGTGGTCCTCGTCTTAGGGACCAGCACGCTCGTGCACACCCCCTGGTGCCCGGGAGGGGAGACGTCGTACTCCGAGATCACCGGCTCCTGGCCTACCCCATTGGGATGCGGGGCTCCCGGGGGTGGAGGACCCATCTCGAACTTCTACTACCCCACCTGGCTCACCTACGGGATCGTCAGTCATCCGACGGGCTTCCCGACGGTCGACGCGATGATCCACGGCAACTGGTGGCTGGCGTTCGACACGATCCTGCGGATGGTACTGCCCGCGATCGTGATCGCCTTCGGTTCGATCGCGATCCTCCTGCGGTTCGTGCGCAACAGCATGCTCGAAGTGATGAACCTCGACTTCGTGCGCACGGCCCGCGCGAAGGGGGTCCCCGAGTCGACGGTCGTCAAGCGTCACGCGGGACGCAACTCGCTCAACGTCACGATCACCGTCTTGGGCCTGACCTTCGCCTTCTTCATCGGGGGCTTTCCCATCATCGAGGACGTCTTCCAGCTCAACGGAGTCGGCTACATCCTCGCCTTGTCGGTGCTCCCGGGCCAGGAGGACTTCGCTCTCATCTTCGGCTCGACACTGCTGTTCACGTTCCTCGTCGTCGCGGCCAACATCATCGTCGACGTGCTGTACGCCTACCTGGACCCCCGGGTACGGCTGGGGTGAGGATCGATGGCGAGCGCTCCCCCTCCATCTCCCGTCTCCTCGGGCCGCCGGCCGAGCCCCCGCATCGCCCAGTACAAGCGGACGTGGTTTTTCCTGCGCCGCAACACGCTCGCGCTCGTCGGTCTCGGGATCCTGATCTTCCTGATCGCCATGGCCCTCTACGCGCTGACGCTGCCGATCCCCTGGAACCAGATGGACGGTTACTGCGGGGTCCACCTGCCCGGGTGCACCTACGTTTGCACCACCCCGCCCTCGCCTCCCGGGCCGAATTGCTATGCCGTGAACCAGAACTTCCCGTCGTTCATCCCCCCCACGCTTTCGACCGCCGGTGGGACCCTTACCGCGGGACAGTTACCGCTCGGTTCGTTATCGCAGACCCCGTACTCCCAAATCTACTACAATACGCTCAGCGGGATTCTTAGAGGGGCGGATTGGTCGCTCGTCATCGCCTTCTCGATCGTCGTGTCGGGGGCCCTGATCGGCCTGATGGTCGGAGCCATCGCCGGGTTCTGGGGAGGCGCGGTGGACGAGGCCCTGATGCGGCTCGTCGACATCTTCTTATCGATTCCCGTAATCTTATTCGTCATCATCACGGTCTCGGTCTTTTCTCAATTCACCATTCCCGGGTTGAGCCCCTTCAGCTCTCGGATGCTGTTACTGATTCTCGCGTTCATCGTGGTCTGGTGGCCGTTCTACGCGCGTATCGTCCGCGGCCAGGTTCTCGTGGTGCGGGAACAGAAGTATGTCGAAGCGGCCCGGGCGAGCGGAGCAAAGAAGGGCCGTATCGTCGCGCGCCACGTGATCCCGAACAGCGTGTACCCCGTCTTCATCCAGATGTCGCTGGACGTGGGGACGGTGCCGTTGCTCGTCGGTGCGCTCGCGTTCCTCGGCTTCAACCTCTTTGGTCTCTCCTCGAGCGAGGTCCTACCGGAGTGGGGCTCCCTGTCCGCGTTCTCGGTCAACCAGTTCGACGCGGTCTTCGGGGCCTGCTCGGTCGGGGTGTGCGTGCTCCCCTGGTGGCAGATCCTCTTCCCCGGCCTCATGCTCTTCCTATTCGCCATCAGCGTGAACTTCTTCGCCGACGGACTGCGCGACGCGCTCGACCCCAGGTTGCGGAGGTAGGAAGCGGACGATGACGGCCATCAGCCGCCCGCCGACCTCGGCGGTGGAACGATCGGTTCCTTCGGCCTCCTCGGCGTCCCCCGAGGCCCTGGCGAGCGCCCCGACCCCGATCCGCGACGTGAATGAGGTCCTGGTCCTGAAGGACCTGCGCACCTTCTTCTTCACCTACGATGGCGTCGTCCGGGCGATCGACGGGGTTTCCTTCAAGATCCGTCGAGGGGAGACCCTCGGGCTCGTCGGTGAGACCGGTTGCGGCAAGAGCGTGACGGCGTTCTCGATCACGCGGCTCATCCCGGACCCGCCGGGGCGGATCCTCGAAGGGGAGATCTGGTACCGCGGAGCGAACATGCTCTGGGGACTCGAGCGGGAGGCGAGCTACCGGGTCAACCCGAGGACCCAGCAGATCAAGATCAAACGGCGGTTCCGCCGGATCAAAGAAGCGAACGACCGGATGGCCGCGGTGCGCGGCAGCGGCATCGGGATGATCTTCCAGGAGCCGAGCCAGGCGATGAACCCGATCTTCTCGGTCGGTGACCAGGTCGGAGAGGCCCTGCTCCTCCATCGCGGCGTCGAAATCATCGACAGCCTCCTCGCCGCGAAGCCGGACGCCGAGGGGATCCGGCCGGCGATCGACGCGATCGTGGCGGCCCATGCGGCGAAGACGCCGGGAGAATTGCGCGCGACGACCCGACGGCTCGGAGAGATCGTGGGATCCCCCTCAATCGCGACGCAGGCCTACTACCTCGCCCGCGGGGCCGAAGGCGGATCGGCCGGCGATCTTGCCACGGACATCGAGCGCTCGATCCGGCGGCTGAAGCTCTCCGGCCTCGAGCGGAACTATCTCGCGCATCGCCGCCGGCTGATGGTGCTCGACCGGCAGCGGAACCGGGAGTACATGGAGGAGATGCGGGCGCAGGCGACGCGCGGTTCGACGCGCGCCGCGATCCAGCGCCGGCGCCGCACCGAGCGCTACTCGCACTTCTACTACGGGCTCTGGGGGTTCCGCTCCCGGGTCGGACGCGCGCTCAAGAACGAGATGTTCTGGCGAGTGGTCGCGCATCTTGAAGGCGTCACGATCGCGAACCCGGTCCAGGTCGCGCGAGGCTATCCGCACGAGCTCTCCGGAGGGATGCTGCAGCGGGTGATGATCGCGATGGCCCTGTGCGCGGAACCGGATCTGCTCATCGCCGACGAACCGACGACCGCGCTCGACGTGACGATCCAGGCCCAGATCCTCGAGCTCATGCGCGACCTGAAGGATCGGGTCGGCACGGCGATCATGCTGATCACCCACGACCTCGCGATCATCGCGGAGGTCGCCGACCGCGTCTGCGTCATGTACGCGGGCCAGATCGTCGAGACCGGCCTCGTCCGCGACATCTTCAGCCGCCCGCTGCATCCGTACGCCCAGGGGCTCCTCGCGTCGATCCCCCGCCTCGATCAGCCGGACAAGGAGCTCGCTTCGATCCCCGGCTCGGTCCCGAACCTGATCCATCCGCCCGAGGGCTGCCGCTTCCACCCGCGCTGCCCGTACGCGATGCCGATCTGCAAGGAGAAGAGGCCCCCGACCACGGTCGAAGGACCAGGTCACACCGTCGCGTGCTTTTTATACGAGGGACCAGTCGCGGCGGACTAGGGAAGTCCTTTGCTGCCGAGCGGCGACGATCGAAACGAATCGCCGGTCGTTATCTCGGCCCGCCGGGTCCGAAAATACTTCCCGATCCGCGGCGGACTTTTCTCGACGCACATCGGGGATGTGCGTGCGGTCGATGGGGTCACGTTCAACGTCCGGGAGGGCGAGACCGTCGGCCTCGTCGGCGAGTCCGGGTGCGGCAAGACGACGGTCGGACGCCTGTTGCTCCGCCTGATCGAAGCGACCTCCGGTCACGTGTACTACCGTCCTCCACCCCAGATCGACAGCCAGCTCGACGGGCTCTACGCCCGGCTCTCGCGCTCCGAACTGGGTCGCCGCGCCGGGGCGAAGCGGGGAACGCTCGCACCGGATGCGTCGGCCGCGCTCGAAGAGCTCGACGAGCTCGCCGACCAGTACTCGATCAACCGGATGGGAGCGGCGCGGCTCCGAGACCTGCGCGGCAAGCTCCAGATCGTCTTCCAGGACCCGTTCAGTTCGCTGAGCCCGCGCATGCTCGTGCGCGACATCATCGCCGAGCCGCTCGAGATCCATCACTCGGGCAACCGGCGGGAACGGCAGCGGCGCGTCACCGAGCTTCTCGGGGAGGTCGGACTGAACCCGGAGCACGAGTGGCGTTTCCCCCACGAGTTCTCCGGGGGGCAGCGTCAACGGATCGGGATCGCTCGGGCCCTCGCGCTGCGGCCGGAGTTCATCGTTCTCGACGAGCCGACGAGCGCGCTCGATGTCTCGGTGCAGGCGCAGATCCTCGGCATCCTGAAGAAGCTCCAGTCGGAGCACCGGCTCGCCTACCTGTTCATCTCCCACCACCTTTCCGTCGTGCGAGCGATCAGCCACCGCGTCGTCGTCATGTACCTCGGCAAGGCCGTCGAGCAGGCGTCGACCGAGCGGCTGTTCTCCGAGCCGCTCCACCCGTACACGCAGGCCCTTCTGTCGGCCATCCCGATCCCGGACCCCACCCTCAAGCGCGAGCGGATCGTGCTGGCCGGTGACGTCCCGAACCCGGCCGCGCCCCCGCCCGGCTGCACCTTCCACACCCGTTGCCCGGCCGTGATGCCCGTCTGCTCGAAGATCGAGCCCCCCCTGCTCGAGGTCCGGCCCCAGCACTGGGTCGCCTGCCATCTCTACCCCACTTCGATACGGGGCGAGAGCGTGACGCCGCCCGAGGAAGCGGCGAGCTCCGGCGGCGAGGCCCCAGCCCCTCCGGCCTAGAGAGGGAAGCGCGGCGATGTCGCCGATCCTCGATCCGCCGGGTCCTGCCGAGTCTCCTCCCCTCCCCCAAAGCGGGATGGACGCCCCGTACCGGGCCCAGCTCGACCGGGTCGCCCAGGAGAAGCAGGCGGCGTTGGCGGAACCCGGCCTCTCTTGGCGTGACTGGCTGTACTTCTCGGCATTCAAGTGGTGGCTCGCGATCGCCTTGCTTGCGGTGGACGGGTGGATCGTCGGGTACTGGATCGAGGTTCCGAACGTCTACGGGCTCGCGGCCTCGCTTGCCCTGGCCCTCTATCTCGAGTTCGTTCTGTATCAGTATCTCTGGTACCGCCCTGAACCGAGGGAACGAGCGCCGAAGGGAGGGTTCCGCCCCAGTTGGCACCGCCCGGTCGAGTTCGGTCGCTGGACCCCGGAGCGCCGCCTAGCAGCGGAAGGGCATCCGGCGTACGATCCTTCGGGCGGCCCGGACCCCCGAGAGTTCCTGTAAGCGGGGACTTGCGGCATCGCATCCAGCGTGGAAGGGCCCGACTTCTCCCGAGGCATCTCGACCTTTCGAGGACCGTACTCTCATCGGGCACGCGCAAGGGCCGAACGCATTCCCGCTGGCCCCACCTCTCGAGCATCCAGGCCGGTCGACAGCTGCCTCGCTCCCGCCCAACTCATCTGTAGACGGGGGCAGGGGAGATCGAGAACTGAGGCGCTCCTCGATAATCGTCGGTTGGCCCTCGCGCGGGTTCGATTCCCTCCCCGCTTCGGGCGCCTCCCGAACCTGCGGGGTGGACACGGGATGGGGGCTTCCAATCCATGGCCAAACTAAAGTATATGTAGGATGGACGAATGGGTTCTTCTGCCCCCGAAGGTGACGCGGGGCGATTTAGGAAGGTGTCAAAAGTGAACGCATCGATGGTCTACCGAAGCGCCGGACTGACCGCCATCATCGTGGCCGCCCTCATGCTGGGGAGCGTCTTCGTGCCGGTGGCGGGTTTGTCTCATGGGACTGCCGCCTCGACCGCTCCACTCACGCCAGTGGGCGCGGCGACTCCCGCGACCGCCTCTACGGCCCCGATCTCGGCCCCCTCCAGTAATGGACCGCACCCGGGAACCTTGGACATCTACGAGGTCGCTCCCGGTGGTGCTAAGACGGAAGATCCTTCGGTCGCATACGACACCCTCAGTTACGAGCCTATTCTCAACGTCTATCAGACCCTGATTGCGTACAACGGTTCCAGCACAACCCAGTTCGTTCCGCAGCTCGCGACGTGCGTTCCGGGCTCGGCTCAGTGCACGTCGCTCTACGGGTCCACGCTGATCCAGAACAATGCCACGACGGGCTACCCCCAGTACTTCACCTTCGTACTGGACTCCGCAGCCCAGTTCTATGACCCGAGCACGGGCGGCCACTGGGGAGTCTACCCCTCGGACGTCATGTTCACCCTGTCCCGGACGATGAGCTTCGCGGAGCTCCCCGGCGTGGGAACCCAGAACGGTTGGATCCAGACCCAGGCCCTCCTCCCGTACGGCAGTCACGCGTACGACGGCGGGATCCACTACCCGTGGAACAACACCCCGGGCAACGTTCTCAGTTCGATGCTGGTCAACGACTCCGCCTTCTGTCCGGCAGCGGCGATGAGCCAGAACGGATGCATCACCTTCAACGCGGCGGGAAGTGGCACCGACTGGCCGTTCTTCCTCCAGTTGGTGGCGGACCCGCTCGGATCGGGTATCGAGCCGTGCGGCTGGTTCACCTACGTGGGCGCGGGAGTCCCCGGCTACACGGGAACCGGCGCGGCCAGCGGAGACGGGCCTTGCCTGCTCCCCGGCGGCGCGACCAGCACCTCCCAATCGGCCTTCCAGAACTACGTTGCAACGGTCAACCCGAAGAGCTGGGATGCGCTCCAGCTCCTCGCGGCGTCCAGCCCCCTGAACCCGCAGCCCGCGGTGAAGGAGAGCATGGTCGGATCCGGTCCATACTTCACGGAGGCGATCGACAACGCGATCGGGTACGTGCTCCAGGCCAGCCCGGCCTACCACGCCCCGACCGGCTGCGCCGGGCAACAGGGATGCCAGCCGCTCCCGGGTGGCTATCAGGGTACGGTCAATGTCTTCTGGGAGCAGACGGACCAGCAGGGGATCGCGAACTACCAGGCCGGGCAAGCCGACCTGGCAGGGATCCAGCTACCGGCCCACGTTTCCACACTGAAGACGCTGCTCAGCGCTGGGAAGATCGACCTAACGTACATCCCGACGATCTCTATCTTCTTCATGCCGTACAACCTGAACTTCAACGTGACGGTTACGAACACGCTGGTCGGGAACCCGTCGACGACGAATGTCCCCGGTGATTTCTTCAGCCAGATCGGTCTGCGGCAGTTCATCACCAATGCCTACCCGTATGCTACGGTCAACTCGAGCTTGCTCCAGGCCGGCGGTATCTCCACGGGATTCGGCTACGGTGGTGCGCTCCCGAAGTACCTGGGTAACTACTACGCGTACAACATCAGCTGGCCTCAGGGCGACCCCAGCACGAACCCCAGCGTTGTCGGTGGCGCGGCGTGGTGGTGGGCTCAGGCCAACAACCCGAGTTCGCCGTACTACGATGCCGAGCTCGCGGCGTGCACGACCGCGAACCCGTGCATCTTCCCGATCACGAGCGAGACGGGATCGACGTTCTACGATGCAGCGATCGTCGACCTAATCGGCGAGATCGAGTCGTTGACGGGCAACCGCCTGATGCCGTACACGTTCGACATCACCTTCGCGGCGTACCTCGGCTACGCGTTCGCTCCCCCGGGATCGAACGGGCTACCGCTGTGGAACCTCGGTTGGGCCCCTGACTACCCCGACCCCACGGACTACGCGGTCCCGATGTATCTGCCCGACTCGACGTACACCTACGGAGATTCGGTCGCTGAGGAGCTCAGCCTCCCGGCGTTCAACTCCCCCTCGTGTCCGTTCGCGGCGAACTACACCGATGCGAGTTCGGCCTGGGCGGCCTTGGTATACTACCACAGCCTCCAACAGCTCCCGAACGCGTGCCAGGGTATCGCCTACGGTGTCTCGACCTATTGGTACAACGTAGCCGGCCCCCTCGCCGTGGGCGCTCAGCGAACCCTCGACTACCAGATGGCGAACCAGCTGGACTTCCTGCTGTCGCTGTACATCTGGAACTTCCAGTTGACGGAGCCCACGACCTATGCCCCGTGGATTGACGGCACCTCTCTGAACTCGAACGTCATGCAGGGCGGCGGTGGAGACAACACCTGGTACACGGTGGGATACGCCTCGGCGGTGTCCACGGCCTCGGTCACTACGTCCGGTCTCCCAGCGGGAACGGCGTGGACGGCGACGGTCGGGTACGACACGCAGACCGGAACGGGATCCTCTCTGGCGTTCACCCTCGCGCCCGGGACGTACAACTACTACATCTGGCCGGCGAACGGCTACGCCGTCAGCCCCGCGAACGGCACGATCCAGATCACGGCGGGCAACACGACCACGGTGAGCGCGGCCTTCACCTCGTACGGGAGCACGCCTCTCGTCCCGGTGACGTTCTCGCAGTCGGGCATCATCACTGGTTCTGCCAGCTGGGCGGCGATTGTTCCGGGCGTCGGTGCGTGGTATACCACCAGCACGTCGGTCACGGTCAACATCCCGGTAGGATCGTACCCGTACACGGTGATGCCGACGGCGGGCTACACGGTAGCCTCTCCCTCGGGATCCGTTACGGCCGGCACGGGCGGGGCCTCGGTAGCGATTGCCTTCGTGCCGATCTTCCCCACGCCGACCTACGCGGTCGTTGTGACGGAGTCGGGCCTCGCGGTGGGAACGAGCTGGAGCGCGACGCTCAACGGGTTTACCCAGACGTCCACCCAGTCGTCGATCACCTTCTACCAGGCGAGTGGGACGTACGCGTACACTGTCGGCTCGGTCGCGGGGTACAACCCCCCCAGCCCACCGAGCGGTGCAGTGTCCACGGCGGCCTCACTGGTGGTCGTGCCGATCGCGTTCACCGCGAGCATCACGGCGGGGACCCTGGCGGTCACCCTGCAATCCGGTGGTCCGACCTCCGCGACGCTCTACATCAACGGGGTATCGGCCGGGACGATTAACGCGGGCACGCCGTACACGACCCCGTCGAACCCGGGAAGCTACTCGATCTCCGTGGTCGCGAGTGGGTACTACACCTACTACAACAACGCGACCGTGGTGGGCGGGTCGACGACCTCGGTGCCGGTGACCATGAACTCGAACAGCGCCGGTTCGACCAGCAGCAGCAGCGGGATCAGCAACACCGCATGGGCTCTGATCGGACTGTTCATCGTGCTGACGGTGGTCTTCCTGGTCACGACGGTCTACTACATGCGCCGGGCGAAGCCGCCCGCGTCACCACCTCCAAGCTGGTCGTCCGGTAGCAGCGGGACCCAGGGTGGCAACATGCCGCCCCCGAGCAAGTAGATCGGGCGCTCGGAATCCCGGGACCAACCTTTTCCCCCTTCCCTTTTTCTACACCGGCAGCCATCGAGCGGGCAGCGTCCGGGAAGGACGCCGGGTCCCGAAGACAAGCTATAATATCGCCAATCGGTCGAGGGCCGATGAACCGACGCAAGCCCACCCGGCGCTCGGTAGGTGGAGCGGCGGGTGCTCGATGGCACGCCCGCGCTCGGCAGGCGCTCGGGTCCCTTCCGGAGACGGAGGCAGTACCCTTGCTTGCGGAACCTTTCGAGGACGGGGAAGCGGGGTATCTCGAGCGGATCGGCTTTCCGGGCCAGAGGCCGTTCACCCGCGGCATCCAGCCTACGATGTACCGCGGCCGACCGTGGACCATCCGCCAGTATTCGGGGTTTGCGAGCGCGCGGGAGACCAATCGCCGCTTCCAGTATCTGCTCAGGGGCGGCCAGACGGGTCTCTCGGTCGCCTTCGATCTGCCGACCCAGACGGGGTATGATTCCGACCACCCGCGCGCGCGCGGAGAGGTCGGCCGCTGCGGAGTCGCGATCGCGTCCCTCGGTGACATGCGGACGCTCCTCGGTGGGCTGCCGCTCGACCGGGCCACCGTTTCCATGACGATCAACGCCACCGCGCCGATCCTGCTCGCGCTCCTGGTCGCCGTAGGCGAGGAGGGCGGAGTCCCCCGCGCCCAGCTCGGGGGGACGGTCCAGAACGACATCCTGAAGGAGTACGTCGCGCGCGGGACCTACATCTACCCGCCCGAAGCGTCGATGCGCCTCTCGACCGACCTCATCGAGTTCGCGACCCGGGAGATGCCCCAGTGGAACTACGTCTCCGTCTCGGGGTACCACATGCGCGAGGCCGGCGCCACGGCCTCCCAGGAGGTCGCCTTTACGCTCGCCAACGCGCTCGCCTACGTCCGAGCGGTCCAGGAGCGCGGCCTCGATCTTGACGAGTTCCTCCCGAGACTCTCGTTCTTCTTCTCCTCGGACCGGGGGTTCCTGGAGGAGATCGCCAAGTTCCGCGCGGCGCGTCGGCTCTGGGGCTCGCTCGTCGCGGAGAGGCTCGGCGCCCGCCGCGCGCGATCGATGCAACTGCGCTTCCACACGCAGACCGCGGGCTCCAGCCTCACCGCCCAGCAACCCGAGCTCAACGTCGTCCGCACGACCGTCGAGGCCCTCGCGGCCGTACTGGGAGGAACCCAGTCGCTGCACACGAACGCGCTCGACGAGGCGATCGGCCTCCCGACGGAGTCGGCCGCGCGGCTCGCGATGCGCACCCAGCAGATCATCGCGGAGGAGTCCGGGATCCCGAACACGGTCGATCCTCTCGGCGGCGCCTACGAGATCGAGTGGTTGACCGATCGGATCGAACGCGAGGCCCGCGAGTACATCGAACGGATCGACGCGATGGGAGGCTCGCTCGTCGCGATCGAGAAGGGGTTCCTGCAGGCCGAGATCGCGCGCGAAGCGTATCGCATCGCGCTCGCCCGCGAATCCCGGCAGGAGATCGTGGTCGGCGTCAACGGACACACCGAGGGCAATCCCCGATTCACGCTGTTCCCCCGCGAGGAGCGCGGGGGGGTCCGAGGGCAACGGATCTCTCCGGCCGAGGAACGTCGGCAGGCCGAACGGATCGCCCGCTGGCGCCGCGCGCGGGATGCGCGGGCCGCCTCCGCCGCGCTCGATGCGCTCGAGCGGACGGCCCGCTCTTCGGAGAACGTCATGGCCGGAGTGCTCGTGGCCGTGCGCGCGGGGGTCACCCTCGGAGAGATCGCCGATACGTGGCGCGGCGTGTTCGGGGAGCACCGACCGTCGACGGCGTTCTAGGCGGAGCCTCCATGCAGGTCGATCATCTGGGCATCGCGGTTCGTAGCCTCCCCGAGGCCATCGAGCGTTGGCGCCCGCTCATCGAAGGGCCCATCTCGGAGCCGGAGGAGGTCGCCTCCCAGCGCGTGCGGGTCGTGTTCGCCCAGCTCGGTGGAACGCACATCGAACTCCTCGAACCGACGGCGCCGGACTCTCCGATCGCCCGGTTCGTCGAGAGCCGAGGGGAGGGGTTCCACCACGTCGCCTTCCACGTTGACAGCGTCAACGCCGAGCTCGACCGGCTCGCGGCCTCGGGCCGCCGGCTCGTCGACGCTCGGGCCCGTCCTGGAGCCCGAGGTCGCCGCGTCGGCTTCGCGCACCCTTCCGCGTTCGGGGGGGTCCTCGTCGAGTTCGTGGAGGGCCCATGAGCCGCATCCGCTCGAGCGAGCTCGCGATGATCTACGATAGCCGCGGCCGACCGACCGTCGAGGCCACGATCGTTCTCGACTCCGGCGCGTGCGCCCGGGCGGGAGCGCCGAGCGGGGCGAGCACCGGTGTCCACGAGGTCCTCGCATTCCCAGCGGGAGGCGTGGGCGAGGCGATCTCGACCTTTTCCGGCCTCGTCGCCCCGCGCCTTCTCGGGCTGGACCCCTCCGATACGGCCGGGGTCGACCGGGTCCTGGTCGAAGCCGACGGCACGCCGAACTTCGGTCGGATCGGGGGCAACGCGGCGACGGCGGCCTCCGTTGCCGCCGCGCTCGCTCACGCGCACGACTCTCACCAGCCGCTCTGGCGCGTGCTCGCGCGTCCCGGGATCGACGAGCCTCGCTTCCCCGCGATCGTGGGCAACTGCCTGAACGGCGGGCGCCACGCGGTCGGGGGGCCGGACATCCAAGAGTTCATCGCCTTCGCGGAAGGCCGACGGATCGAGGAGTCGATCGAGGCCGCGATCCACGTGCACCGATGGATCGGGGCGAAACTGCACGAGCGCTTCCCCCAGGCCGCCCTCGGGCGCGGCGACGAGGGCGGATGGGTCGCGCCGCTCGGCAACGTGGAAGCGGTCGAGCTTCTCACCGAAGCCTGCGCCGCCGTCCGGGACGAGCTCCACGTCGAGGTGCACCCCGGTCTCGATCTCGCGGCGAGCGAGTTCTACACGAACGGCCGGTACCACTACCGCGAGCAGGTCCTCGACAGCATGGGACAGATCGCCTTCGTCGAGAAGCTCGTCGAGCGCTACGGCCTCCGATTCGTGGAGGATCCGTTCGACCAGGAGGCGTTCGGGGAGTTTGCCGACCTCACCCGGCGCGTCGGCGGCTCGACGCTCGTGGTGGGGGACGACGTCTACGTCTCCCAGGAGGCGCGGGTGCGCCGGGGCCTCGAGGAAAACGCCACGAACGCCGTCCTGATCAAGGTCAACCAGGTCGGCACCCTCTCGGGCACCTTCGCCACCGTCGATTACGCCCGCTCGCGTGGAGCGGCCCTCATCGCCTCGCACCGCTCGGGGGAGACCCCGGATTCCTGGCTCGCCCACGTGGCGCTCGGGATCGGGGCTCGGGGCATCAAAACGGGGGTTCTCGGCGGGGAGCGGGTGGCAAAGCTAAATGAACTCCTACGTCTCGCCCGCCCCACCGGAGCTTGAGAATCGATGGTACCTGAGGAGGATGTGGCGTCGGCCGATCGCCAGATCGTGAGCGACAGCCAGGACACCTCCCCGAGCGAGCTCCTGATCCCCGAGGAGACGTATCTGACCTCGGGCGTGCACATCGGGACCCAGCAGAAGTCGGCGAGCATGCGCCGATTCATCTACAAGGTCCGCTTCGACGGGCTGCACGTCCTCGATATCCGCGAGACCGACCGCCGGATCCGCGCCGCGGCCCGATTCCTCGCGCGATACCCGGCCGCGCGCGTGCTCGCGGTCTCCCAACGCCAGTACGGCCAGAAGCCGGTGCGCATCTTCTCGCAGACGACCGGGGCGGTGTCGTTCGCCGAGCGGTTCGTCCCCGGATGCCTCACCAACCCGAACCTCGCCGAATACTTCGAGCCGCAGGTGCTCCTCGTCACGGACCCGGCCACCGACCAGCAGGCGCTGAGCGAGGCGGTCTCGATCGGGATCCCCGTGGTCGGTCTGTGCGATGTCAACAACGAGACCCGGAACGTCGATCTCGTGATCCCGGCCAACAACAAGGGCCGCGTCGCGCTCGCGACGGTCTACTGGTTGCTCACACGCGAGATCCTGAAGTGCCGGGCGGGCGGGGCCGAGGTCCCGTACACGCTATCGGTCGAGGACTTCCAGGCCGCACTGTAGAGAGCCTCGGGCGCCCCCCGGACCTGATTTCGACGTGCTTTTATCGCTCCGCCCGCTCGTCCGTCGGTGACGCGGCAGGGAGCGGAGCTGGTCGGGCTCCTGACGGACCACGGGATCCCCGAGAAGGGGGCCCGGATCTACCTCGCGGCGACCCGCACGGGTCCCCAGACGGCGGCCGAGCTCGCCCGCGTGACGACGCTCCATCGGGTCGATGCCTATCGCTTCATCCAGCAGCTGACCCGGGAGGGACTCCTACGGGCCACCGGGGGCCGTCCCATGCGCTTCGCGGCCCTGCCGCCGGAGGCGCTCCTGGACCGGTGGATCCGGGCCGCGTCCGAGCGGCTCGACCGCCTCGAGCAGGATCGCGAGCGGATCCTGGCCCGGTGGCAGGAGAGCCTGGAGGAGATCGGCGAGAGCGACCCCCGGAAGTTCACGGTCATCGAGGGGCGGGAGGCGATCCGCCGGTTCCTCATCAAGCGGATCGGATCGGCCGAGCGCCAGATCCTCGTCAGCGTAAGCGGCGGAGCCCTCGCCCGTCTCATGGACACAGGGGTCGACCGGGCCCTGAAGGAGGCGCATGCGCGCGGGGTCAAGGTCCGCGTCGTCACCGAGGTCGATCGAGCGCACCTGGGCGAGGCGAAGCACTTCGCGGGGTTCACCGAGCTCAGGCACGTCGAGACGTCCGTCGCGAACCAGGCGGCGGTCATCGATCGCTCGGGCACGCTCCTGTTCCTCTCCGGGGAGGACGACGGAGGGCGCACAGAGGAGGAGCAGGTCGCCCTGTGGTCGAGTGCCCGGGCGTTCATCGATCTCGCCCGGGAGTACCACCGGCGGCTCTGGATCCCAGCGGTCCGGGCCGAGGAACGGCTCGTGGAGATCGAGGTGCCGGACACCGCGACGCTCCTTGTCGTGGAGGGTCACGAGCGCGAACCGTTCCGTCGCCTGAAGGAGATGACCGGGCTCGGGATGCGCGCGACGGGGATCCGCGAGCTCCAGCTCAAGGTTCCCGAACTCATCCAGACGATCGCACGCCAGATCGGCCGGCAGATCGCCAACGAGGTCGAAGGAGGTACGCCAACGGAAGTGGCGCGCTCGCTCCAATCGTACTATCAGGCGCACACGTCGAGCCGGCTCGAGATCCTCAAAGAGCGGCCCCTCACCGTGCGCGTGACCAACTGCTTCGCGTGCACCAACGGCTCGACCGAGATCGGGCGCGTGATGTGCCCGCGCCTATTGCGCTCGGTGATGGAGACCCGCCTCGGCAGCCGCTGGGAGGTCTCGAAGCCCGACCCTACGCGGCACGCCACTCGCGGCTGCGTGTTTTCGATCACCGCGGGATGATCGCTTCGCGACGCGCGCGTGCGAGTCCAGGGGGCCGAGGGAGGCGTCCGATCTACGCTCCGCCACTCTCGGCAGAGTCCAGGGTCTTCTGGTAGGCTCCCGAGCCCCAATCCACTCGCGGGAGCCCCGTCTCGGCTCTGAAGAGGATCACCGACTCGGGGGCGAACCCCGCGTAGTGGTTGTTGAAGAAGGCGAAGGTGGAGCGAACGCGTGGGGCGACGTTCTTGACCCGTTCCGCAGCTGCATGGCGCGAGTGCTCTATCGCCCGGGGGTCGCTCCGGGATTTCTCGCGCCCCATAGGAACTAGGTGCCTTTACCTCCGACCCCCGAGGTACGCCCTCCGCCGGACCGCGTGTGAAACGAACGACACACGAGACCGCGGGTTGGGGAGCCGTAATACCCCGGATCCTCCATTCCCACCGAAGAGGTACTACATGCCGAACGCCCCGATTTCGGTACCGGGAGAGGGCCGGACCCTCGAAGCATATCTCGCGCTGCCCGAGGAGCGGACGGGACCGCGCCCAGCCGTCATCGTGATCCACGAGATCTTCGGACCCGATCGCCACATCCAGGATGTGGCACGACGATTCGCCCGGGAGGGCTACATCGCCATCGCGCCCAACCTTTTCACTGGAGAGATCCAGCAGCTCCTGACGCCCGAGGCGATCGCGACCGGCTTCGGATTCTTGCGGGGCCTTCCGCCCGAGGTGCAGCGGGATCCCGCGCAGATCCAGGCGCGGATCGCGGCGCTTCCACCGGAGAAGAGGGCCGTGCTGGCCGCACTCATGAAGATCCAAGACCCTGCCCAGCACGCGAAATTCGCACAGGACCTTCGCGCGGTGGCTCGGTACCTCCGAGGGCGGAGCGACGTTGAGCCTCGGAAGGTCGCGAGCGTCGGATTCTGTTTCGGCGGCGCGATGTCCGGGCGGCTCGCATGTGTGGACCCGGATCTCGCCGCAGCCGTGATCTTCTACGGCAACGCTCCGCCGGCCGATCAGATCCCCCACATCCGGTGCCCCATCCTCGGGCTCTACGGCGCCGAAGATCATCGGATCGCCGACACGATACCGAAGTTCGCGGAGGAGGCGAAGGAAGCCGGCGTGCGTCTGACCTACCACATCTATCCCGGAGCTCCGCACGCGTTCTTCAACGATACCCGCGTCGAGCTGTATCGTGCCGAGGCGGCCGCGGATGCGTGGAAACGCGTGCAGGCGTTCCTCCGAACGGAGTTCGGACGCTAAGGGGGTCCCCATGCTCGCCGAGACAAGGAGCGTGCACGGTCGCTCGCTCTCCGCCGAAACCGACGCATGGAGGATTCGCGCCTTGGTGAGGACTTGACGGGGCGTGCCCCGGTTCGCCGGTGCTCCTGGGCCGAGAGCGACCCGCTGATGCGCGCCTACCATGACGATGTCGGCGAGCGCAAGCCCCCCTACTTGTAGGGGGTTATAGCGAGCCCCCTATCTACGCTGGGGGCATGGATGGAGTGCTACCGCCGAAGATGTATCACCCGAACAAGTACCGCCTCTACCCGTTTCCGAATCAGGAGCGGGAACTCCTCCGACAGTTCGACGAGTTGCGCTTTCTCTGGAACTACGCGCTCGAACAACGGCAAGATGCGTGGCGGAAAGAGAAGCGATCCATCTCGTACGTGGACCAGTGCCGGGGCCTTGCCAAGTGGAGAGCCTACGACCAGGAGGGGGTCGGGAGGGT
>DATKQS010000017.1 GCA_035532555.1 Thermoplasmata archaeon
GTTCCTCCTTGCGACGGCGGTCTCGAAGGCGCGGAGTTTCAGCGAGACTCGCCTTCCATTCGAGAAGGCAAAGCTGGCGACGCCGGTCCGGCCCACCGAGGTCCGCTCGGATGGGATGAACGCCTACCCTTGGGCGGTCAAGGTCGAGTTCGGGGAGGGGATTCACCGGAGGGTTCCGTCGATTAGGGCCAAGGACTCGAACAACCGAATCGAGCGGATGCACGGGAGCCAGAAGGACCGGACCAAGACCATGAGGGCCTACGACAACGACGGTGGCGCGGAGGCGCTATCCGAGGGGTGGCGGGTTCACTACGACATGGTGAAAACCCACCTGACACTCGGGACCACCCCCGGGATCGCGGCGGGACTTCCCGACCTGGGGACGTTCCGGTGGCGGACCCTCCTCGACCTTGCCACCAGCCGAATTGTTACACCCGTCGCGGAGGGGGTCGGACCGGACGATTAGGTTACAGAACCCAGAAGCACGTAGGCCTCTTTTATATACAAGAACTCACTTTTTTAACCGAGCCACCGATGGAGAGGACCCGCGAACGATCGATCCGGCGCATCCGTGAGATGCTCGAGCGTGCCGGGTTCTTCGTCTCGGATGCCCACGGGGTCCGCCCCTCCAGCTTCGATCTTGCCGCCCGGCGAGACTCGCTGCTCCTCCTCGTCAAGGTACTCAAGAACATCGACACCCTCAACCGCAACGAAGCCACCCGACTGCTCGAGCTCGGCCGACTGTTCCCGGCCGTGGCGGTCGTGGTCGGGGAGACCTCCGGGGCCTCGGAACTCGAGCCCGGGGTCGTCTACACGCGCTACGAGGCTCCCATCATCCGGGAGGAAACGCTGCAGGAGTACGTGGAGAAGGCCCTCTCCCCCTTCCTCCTGTCGAGCCCGGGCGGAGTGTTCGCACGCATCGATGGAGGCCATCTCCGGGAGCTGCGCGAGGCCCGAGCGCTGTCGCTCGGCGCGATGGCCGCGATCGCGGGGGTCTCGCGCCATTCCGTCCAGCTCTACGAGGACGGATCCGGCGCCGAGATGAGCGTGGTCGCGCGGATCGAGGAGTACTTCGGCGAACCGATCGCGGTGCCGATCGCGGTGTTCGATATTCCGATGGTGCCGAGAGGCGCCCGAGTCGGGTCGAACGAGGCGCGACGGACCTCCGCGGCTGAAGAGGGACGAGGGGAGCCGAACGTCCCGGAGCCGACCCGCGCCCGAACCGGCGACCCGCTGCGGGACGGCGTCTTCCGCCAGCTCGATGGCATGGGTTGGGAGGTCGCGCCGACGACCCGTGCTCCCTTCGATGCGTTCACGCGCACGCCGCCCAGCGACGCCGAACGCGAGATCATCCTGACCGCCATCGGGAGCTTGCGTACCGCGATCCACCGAGCCGAGGTCCTGCACCAGCTCGCGCGCGTGGCCGAAGGCCACGCGATGTTCGTCGTCCGGGAGTCCATCCACCGCAACTCGATCGGGGGCCTCCCCATCCTCTCGGTCTCCGAACTCAAGCGGCACCGCGACCGCGACGACCTGATCGACGCGATCACCGAGCGGGAACGATCGTGATCGCCACCGGGATCCCGGGCCGGCCGGAGATCCTGCTGGTCGGAACGGTCCGCGGGTACGCGCCCGAGGTCCCGGACGTGCTCGCCGCTCTGGACCGGTTCGGGCCGGATGTGATCGGAGTCGGGTTGTCCGAGGAGGAACTCCAGGGTCTCGTCGAGTACTTTGCCAGTGCCGATGCCGAGGAGGTCGTCCCGCTGACCCAGGTCGAGCGCCAGGAGGTCGCGGGGCTCACGCGCTACGGAGAGGTCCGGGTGCCGAGCCCGGCGTTCATCGCGATCCTCGAATGGGCCCAGGCGCGGAAGATCCCCGTGGCGCCCCTCGATGCGTCCGACATCGGCGCGGCGGACATGTTCACGCGGCACATAGGCTACATCGAGCTCGTGCGGCGGACGCTGCGCGAGCATCGGCTCGGCCGCTCTCCACCGCCCGCCGACGGACCGGACGAGTACGCGCTCGCGTGGGACCGAACCCTCTCCTCCGGACGAGGTTCCCGCGCGTTCCTCGCCGAGCGCGATACCTTCCTCGCGGCCGCGGCTCTCGAGCTCGCGGGGACGCACGATCGGGTCGGCATCGTCGTCGACCGGGAGCGGTTCGCGCTCGTCGCCCGGGGAATGGGCGCGGACGAAGCGCGTCCGTCGCGCTAGGCCGGGCGGCTCAGCCGTCGTCCTCGCGTCGGAGGATATGCTCGAGGGTCGCGCGAGCGGCGCGGCGGAACTCGTCGAGCGATCCTTCGTTCACCAGCATCCCATCCGCCAGGACGAAGGCGTTGCCGATCCCCCACTTCATCTCGCGACGGTCCCGGTCGTAGAACTCCTGCAGGTCCGCGCCGTCGTCCTTGCGCCCGCGCCGCTCCAGACGGTCGTACCGGGTCTCGGGGGAGGAGTAGATCCCGAGGACGAAGAGGTCCCCGAAATGGTGGCGGAAGACGGTGACCTCGGCGTCCGACCGGCAGCCGTCCACGAGCATCCGGGTCTCGGTGAGCTTCGGGAGGGCCCGCTGGGCCCATACTCCGGGTCCGTGCTTGTCGCGCTCCTCCGAAGCGATCCGGCCGACGTTCGCGTTGTTGAGGGCGAGGCCGCGCCGGCGCGTCTCGTCGCGCACGAGGTCTCCCATCTTCAGCGTGGCGAGCCCGACCGAGTGCGCGACCTCCACTAGCTCGTCCTTGCCCGACCCGGGCATGCCGACGGTCACGACCAGGATCATGGTAGGCGGGGCGCGTCGCCCGAGGTCCCTTGCCTCGTGAGTTGAAGTTGATCGGCGCGTTGCTGGTAGCTCGTCGCTTCCGCACCGGCGGCCCGCTGGGTCTCGGTGAACTTGTCGGCCTTGACCCGGAGCTCGGCCGCTTTCTGGGACTTGGCCGCGGCGCGGGCCTCCATCCGGGAAGCACGGGCCTCGCGGTTGGCGACCTTCTGCTCGAGCTTGCGTGCGCGGTACTGCAGCTTCGTCACATCGGTTCCGTGAGCGGCCTTCGGGTCGCCTGAGGTCGCGGTCTTGACCTGGAGACGCAGAGAGTCGATGTCGGCATGGAGCTTCGGGATGGGCGTGCGGATGTCGAGCGCCTTCTCCCTCAGCGTCGCCGCCTGGTGGCGCAGCTTGTCGACGTGCGTGTTGTAGCGGGCGGCCCGCTGGCCGGCGCGAGCGGAGATGCGGGCGTGCTTCGCGGAAATCTCCCTGAGCTTGGTCTCGTCGCCGTACTCCTGGGAGTTCCAGCGCGCTTGGCGGGTCGCGGCAACCGTCTGGGCCCGATCACCCGAGGGAGGGGGAGCCCCGCCGCTTGCCATCGACCGGTGGACCCGGATTCGCCATATATCCGTTGTGTAGCACTCGCGAGCTCGTCCCTACCCAGCTCCACCGGAGCCCGGGCCACTACCGCCTCGCAGGCGGCTGCGGATCTGGGCGGCCCCCAGGTAGTTCAGGAGCATCCCGATCCAGTTGATGTACGGGAAGATCGATAGGACGGCTCCGATCCGGGGAAGATCGGTCCGGTAGCGGACGCCGACCCGCCAGACCCCGATGAGGACCCCGACGAGCCCGATGAAGAACACGATCGCCGCGACCCCAACGAGACCGAGGGAGGCCACGACCGCCCCTCCGCCGGCACAGCTCCCCGTGGTAGCTCCCGGCTGGTTCAGGCAGTGGATGAGCCCGACCGTGTACTGTACCTCGACGAACGAGCCCACGATGAGAAGCGCGGCGCCGACCATCGCGAGCACTGCGAGGGCCGCGGGGGTCGAGAACGTAGGGGCGCGATCGCGAAGGCCGACGAACACCTGGCGGTAGTAGTAGAGGCTCCCGATCAGGATCGCGAGGGAGACCGCCTCGACGCCCGCCGAGAACCAGAGCAGCGGGATGATGTTCGAGCTGATCGTCACGGTGTTGTTCGCAGTGTTGATGAGGATCGCTCCGCGCAGGTAGACGATCATCACCACTCCGGAGGCGGTCGAGGCCAGGAAGGCGAGCAGGCCGAGGAGCGAGGCCGTGCCAAACCGTTCCATCGACGGCAGTTCGTCCGCAGAGGGGGGCGGCGACGAGGGCATCTGGTAGACGTAAACGGCGGCGGGCGACGCCGCGGCAGAGACCGGCAACGGCTTACCACAGCGGGGGCAGAACGCATCGGTGTTCTCCGCGACCTGACCGCAGGATAGGCAGACCTTCATCGGGATCCTCCCAGGTGGGACGGGCGTCGAGCGGAAAACCCTGGCACCTTCGATGGAAAGGCTGCGGAGCGAGCGAACCGGCGCTCAACCCGAGGGTCGCGGTGGGTGGAGCGAGGGCCGAATGCGGGAAGCGAGGCCGTTGCGGGCGACGCGCTCCTGGGCCTTCGTGTCCCGGAGGCGGACGGTAACGGTGTCCTGCTCGGGCCCTTCCGACGCGACGGTCCCCCCGTCGACCGTCACGCAGTACGGCGTGCCCGCTTCGTCCATCCGAGCGTAGCGCTTCCCGATCGTGCCCGCGTCGTCGAACTCGACCGATATTCCGTCGCGCGCGAGCTCGTCGGTAAGCGCGCGGGCGTACGCGGTGTGCTCCTTGCGGAGCAGCGGGAAGACGCCCACCGCGACCGGAGCGAGGTAGGGAGGCAGCTTCCAGACGGAGCGATCCCCGTCGTGGACGAGATGGGTGTCGGCGAGCGCCCAAAGGTTACGGTCGACCCCGAACGTCAGCTCGAGCACGTGGGGAAGCACGCGGTGCCCATCCTTGGTCGTCACGCTCAGGTCCTTGGTCGAGCCCTTCCCGTGCCGGGTCAGATCGTAATCTCCACGGTAATGAACGGCCCCGAGCTCCTTGTAGCCGCCCAGGCTCTCCAGGTGGACCTCGATGTCGAACTGGATCCGATTGTAGAACGCTCGCTCGGCGTCGGACTTCTCGAACAGCCGGATGCGATCGGCCGGATACTTCAGTACGTCCCGGTAGAACCAGTAGGATTGCACCATGTGGTAGACGTAGAACTCGGGCAACCCCGATTCGACGAGCTTCTCTGCGCTCACCCGTTCGGGAGACTCCTCCCCCCGTTCTCGGGCCGGGACGCGGAGCACGGGGAGCTCCTCTTGGCGGACGCGGTCAAATGGGACCGGGAACGCCGCCGGGTCGAAGAAGATCTGGAGCTCCGCTTGCGTGAACGCTCGCATACGGAACAGGACCTGCCGGGGGGCGATCTCGTTGCGGTAGGCCTTGCCGATGACGGCGATCCCGAGGGGGAGCGCGTGGCGTCCCACGTCCCACATCCGGGCGAAAGCGAGGTAGCTTCCCTGGGCGGTCTCCGGCTGTAGGTAGGCCCGCTCGTCGCCGGTGACACCGAAGTCGAGCCCGAACATCATGTTGAACGGACGCGGCACGCTGAGCGTGCGCTTCCCGCAGCTCGGGCAGGAGACCGCGGACTCCGCCAGGATCGTTCCGATCTGGGCGGCGGAGAGACCGTCCACACCTTCGGGGCGGACCTTTTCGAGAAGCGTGTCGGCCCGGAAGACCGAGTGGCAGGAGTCGCAGCTCACCTCGGGATCGGTGAAGTTCTCGAGGTGTCCCGAGGCGCGCACCACCGCTTCCGGGAGGATCTCGGCCGGTTCGATGAGATGGTAGTCCTCGGAGAGACCCAGGAACCATGCGCTCCAGGTGTCCTCGATACGACGCTTGAGCGCGGTCCCGAGGGGACCATAGTCGTAGAGTCCCTGGGCCCCGCCGTAGATCTCGGCGGAGGGCCAGAGCACCCCTCGACGGCGCAACAGCGCGAACAGCTCGTCGCTCTTCATGCCCCGCGCCCTCGTCTCCCCGACCGGAGGATAACCTGTTCGGTCACCCGGGTCACGATCTGGTAGGCGGGATCGTCCGCGGGCAGGCGCAATACGAGCGGCGGAACCGCGCCCTCGAGATCGATGCGGGCCGCGCGCGGCATACCGAGCCAGTTCCACGGTTCGACCAGAGCGGCGCGCGCGAGGAAGCCGCTCGACACTCGCTCCCCGGAGAGCCGGCTCGACACGTAGGCGAACTCGAGCTCCCGCCAGATTGAGGGGGCATGGAGCATCGCATTGTCCGTCCCGAGCAGGACGGAGAGCCCGAGCTTCTCCATCGTCGCGAGCGCCGGCCGCCGACCGAACAAGGCGTTGGAGCGTGGGCAGACCGCGACGCTCGTTCCCGCGTCCCGAACGGTCTCGAAATCCCCCCGCGTAGCGTAGGTCATGTGAACCAGCAGGTCGGGTCTCGGATCGAGGTAGGCGTCGACCCGCTCGCGCCGCTCCTCGCTGGCGTGCAGGGCATAGCGCTTCTTCGCGACGCGGCAGGCACGAGCTACCGTGCGTCGGGTCTCGGTCGCTTCCTCCCGTGCCGAGGCGAGGCCCACTCCGTCGGCGATCGCGAGCAACTCGGAGAGTTCGGCGCGCTCGATCGGGCGCGCGAGCGGTCGACCCAGCGCGACGACCCGGATCCCGAGGCCCTGAGCGGCGCGACGAAGCATCCGCACCCCGGCCACGCCCTCCTCGCGGAAGTCGACGACCGCCCGGATCCCTTCCTCGACCATCCGACCGAGCGCGAGGCGCACCGCCTCGCGCTTCTCCCTCGGGCCGGCCGCCGCGAGCAGGCGGAACTTGAACCCGTTCGGAGGTCCCACCATCTCCCGGAACGAGATGGCAGGCGGTTCGCGAGAGGAGACGGCGTCCCCGAGATGCGTGTGGGAGTTGACGGGAGGAGGGGCCACGATCCCCCGGATCCGACGGACCCGCCCACGCGTCGAGTCCGTCCCGATCTGGCCGATCTCGGCGATCCGTTCCCCCT
The DNA here is from genome assembly GCA_035532555.1 of Thermoplasmata archaeon. Taxonomy (NCBI): domain Archaea; kingdom Methanobacteriati; phylum Thermoplasmatota; class Thermoplasmata; species Thermoplasmata archaeon. The sequence goes on from DATKQS010000017.1 coordinate 6,832, forward strand.
CGAACCGAACGTATGCGGCGCGCGCGCCGTCGACGTCGAAGATCGAACCCTCCACGATCAGGGACATGTTCGCGCCACGGAGCCGCGTGATATGAAGCCCTCCTCGGGGCAAACGGCTTTGGCCCGAGCGCTTTCCCCCGGCCGAGCGCGCATGGCCGTCCAACACCGCCCGATCGACCGAGACCTCCTCGTCGTGGGCCACGTCAACGTGGACCGTATCCTCTCCGTGAGTGCGTTCCCCGACCGCGATCGCACCGTACCCGTACTTGCGAGCCAGATCCGACTGGGAGGTACGGCGAGCAACATCGCCCGTGTCGCCGCGAGCTATGGGGTGCGAACGAGCCTGTGGAGCCGGCTCGGGGACGGCTTTCCCGTCGACTTCTGGAACCGCCTCCGTACGGATGGGATCGATCTGTCGATGACGGAGCGGATCCGAGGCGCTCCGACCCCGGCGTGCTACATCGTGGAGGATTCCCACCACGGTCAGCGGACCTTCATCGAGCAGGGCGTGATGGGAGCCGAGGCGGCGAGGGCCAAGGTCCCCTCTTCCGCGATCGCCCGGCACACCTGGATGCACCTGACGACCGGCGAGCCGGATTGGTATCTGCGGATCGCCTCGGCCGCACGAGCGGCCCACGTCCGCATCTCCTTCGATCCCGCCCAGGAGATCCATTACCGATGGGATCGCCGAAGGCTGCGCGCCCTCCTCAAGCAAAGCGAGATCCTCTTCGGGAACGTCTCCGAGATCGAGCGGGCCGGAAGGATCTTGGGGCTCTCCCGGGTCGAGCGTCTGATCGAATTCGTCCCGCTCGTGATCCGGACCGAGGGCCGCAAGGGGGCGAGCGCGTTCTCCCGCGCGGGACGCGTCCACGTCGCCGCTGCCCGCCCGCACCGCAGGGTTACGCTCGTGGGTGCCGGGGACGCATTCCGCGGGGGATTCTACACGGCGTGGTTCGCGGGGGCCGATCTCGGTCGGTGCGTCGGGGCCGGCACTCGGGCGGCGGCTCGCTGGATCGAGGGAAGCTGGACGGACGGGTCGCACCGGCGACACGACTAGGGAGGACGCGGCGGTGGAGATGCGCGCGTTCCGGCACTTGCTCCCGATCGGGGTCGCCCAGAGTCGTCTCCTACGCGAGGCGCGCCCGATCGATCGAACGGAGCGAGTCCCATTGGCCGCGGCGATCGGGCGGGTGGCGGCTCGAACGGTTCGTGCCCCACGACCGATCCCCGCGTTCCCGCGCGCCACCTGGGACGGCTACGCCTTTCGAAGTGCCGATGTGGCACGAGCGAGCCGGGCGAGCCCGGTACGCTTGTCCATCGTGGGAGAGGTGTTCGCGGAGGGACGGTTCGGCCGCCGCGTGAAGGCCGGAGAGTGCGTCGCGATCGCCACCGGCGGTCGCCTTCCCACGGGCGCCGACTCTATCGAGATCTTCGAACGGGTCCGCCGTGCCGGTGCGAATATCGTCGTGAACCACCCCGTGGCCGCGGGATCGCGGATCGCCGACCGGGGGGAGGACATCGCCCTCGGAGCGCAGGTCGTGGGGGCCGGAGAAGTGCTGACCCCCGCCGCGATCGGCGGGATCGCCGCGATCGGGCGAGACCGGGCCGAAGTGTACGCCCGACCGGTCGTCACGATCGTTCCCAACGGCAACGAGCTCCTCGCCCCGGGAGAGCCCTGGAAGGACGGCGGGATCTACGACTGCAACAATGCGACGCTGAGCGCGGTCATCCACGCCACCGGTGGGGTCCCGCGCTCCGAGCTTCCCGTCGCCGATGATCCCCGAGCCATCGAGCGAGCCATCCGGTCGGCGCTCCGCCGTAGCGATCTCGTTCTCGTCACCGGCGGCAGCTCGGTCGGCGAGCGTGATTACCTTCCCCAGATCCTTCCGCGAGTGGGGCGCGTGTTGTTCCGTGGCATCGCCGTGCGTCCGGGCAAGCCCACCCTCGCTGCCGTTCGGGGCGGTAAGCTCGTCGTTGCCATGCCCGGCCATCCCACTTCCTGCCTGTCGAATGCCTACTGGCTGTTGCTGCCGATGCTCCGACGGCTCGCGAGACTCCCGGGCCCAGGGTGGGAGGAGATCCGGGTGAAGCTGGCCGGGTCCCCGGACCGCCCGAGCCCCGACCTGACCACGGTCGTGCCTCTGCGCCTCGAAGGCGGGCTCGGCTACCCCACGTTCCACGACTCCCACGCGATCACGAGCCTCTCGGGGGTCGGCGCCTTCGCGATCGTGCCGCCGGGAGGCGCTCCCTTGCGGCGCGGATCCATCGTCGGCGCCCACCGACTGCTCCCGCCCCTAGGCCCGGCGTAGGGACGTTCCTACGTCCCCGGCCACCGGCGCGAACGGTTATGCCCCGCCGTCCGCTCGGGGGATCGTGTCCCGGAAGGACCTTCGGATCGCTCTCGTATCCATCGAGGGAACCAATTGCGATCACGAGCTCCGGGTGGCGTTCGAACATCTCGGCGCCTCCCCCGAGATCGTCCATCTCAAGCAGCTCGAACGCCGTGACGTGGAAGCCTCCGAACGCCGCACGCTCTCCGACTTCCAGATGGTCCTGTTCCCCGGAGGATTCTCCGCAGGAGACTACGTTCGGGCCGGCGCGATCTTCGCAGCCCGGATCCGCGCATCGATCGGAAGCGACCTCGAAGCGTTCACGCAGAGCGGCCGGATCGTGGGCGGGATCTGCAACGGCTTCCAGATCCTGACGGAGCTCGGAGTCCTTCCCGGTCGCCCTTCCGGAAAGCTCGGGACCCCCGAGGCGGCGCTCATCACGAACGACTCCGGTCATTACGAGTGTCGTCCGACCTTCGTGGCCTGGGAGGGGGGCGCATTCCCCCCGCTGCGGGACACCCCGCGAGGGGAACGATTCCTCTTTCCGTCCGGTCACGGCGAAGGTAAGCTCGTGCTCGCGGGCCGGCCCGGGGAACGCCTACGGGCCCTGGAAGAGGCGGGGCAGGTCCTGTTCCGCTGGGTCGCGCCGGACGGCCGCACGGCGAGCTACCCGTGGAATCCGAACGGTTCGGAAGGCAACGTGGCCGGCCTCGTGAGCCCTCGAGGCAACGTGTTCGGACTGATGCCCCACCCGGAGCGGGCCTTCTTCCGCGCGCAAGCTCCCGATTGGACTCGCAGCGAGGGCGCCGAGGGATTTGGGGACGGCCACCGATTCCTCGAGGCCGTGGTCGATTACGCGGATCGCCACGGCTGAGCCGGCCGGAACCACGACGCACGAGCCGCTAGCGTCCGAGCTCGCGGCGTGGCTCCGAAGGGATGGAGAACCGTCGCACCTCGAGGGTTTCTCCCTCCATGCGGTGGGAGACGAGGAGCTCCTCGCGCCCCCCACGCGCGCGCCACCGATCGAGGAGCCGGCGCATGCTCGCGGGGCTCTGGAGCGAGGACCCCACGAGGTACGCACTTCCCTGCGGCGCGAGGTGCTCGGGCAGTTCAGCGAGGATCCGTTCGGTCGTGCTCGTTCCGTCCGGCCCCCCGTCCAGGGCGAGGTTCTGCCACGGGTCGGGATCCCGATCCTCGGCGCGCGTGGGGAGGTAGGGCGGATTCGCGAGGATGCGGTCGAATCGGCCGAGTCCGCGCGCGAGGTCCGTGCGGACCGGCTCCAGATCGAGATGCTCGACCTTCGCCGATCGTCGTAGACGCCAGAGGGCGTGCGGATTCCGATCGGTCGCGACGACCCGGGCTCCGCACCGGGCCGCGGTCAGCGCGGCGACCCCGCTCCCCGTCCCAATCTCTAGAACGGATGTGCCGCGGGAGACCCGGGCGTAGGGTAGAAGGAGCCCGGAGTCCTCCCGAGGAGGGTAGATGCGGTCGGAAGCGGCCACGTCCATGTTCTCCGAGCGCGTGTCGCTGTGTGACGGCCCACGATGGCTTATTATCCGATTGACTGGTACCGGGGTGTTTGTGGAGTTATTGTCCGTGCCTCGGCGTCTCGCTGCTCCCGTAAAAATCGGTATTACCGGACTACCGGGTTCGGGGAAGACCCAGACCCTATTGCGGATCATCCAGCTGCTCGAGCAGGAGGGGATCAAGGTCGGCGGCGTCGTGACCGAGCCGATCGTGGAGAAGAACCGCCGCAGAGGCTTCCAGATCACGGACTGGATGACGAAGGACCACGAGGTCTTCGCGCACGAGGACCTGAAATCCCGCGTCCGCTCCGGCCGCTACGGCATCAACGTCGCGGCACTCGAGGGGCTGGGCACCCGGGCCCTCGCCGAGGCGCGCGAATCGGCGGACGTCATCGTCATCGACGAGGTCGGCAAAATGGAGGTCGAGAGCGAAGTGTTCACCCAGGCGATCGTCGATACGCTCGGGACGAACAAATCGATCGTGATGACCCTGCACAAGAAGTCGCGCAACCCGCTCCTCCAGGACATTCGGCGGCGCGACGAGCTCCGCCTGCTCGAGGTGACCCCCGTGAACAAGAACCTGCTCGCGTTCAAGGTCGTCCATCTCCTGACCGGACGCGCGCACTGATCCGGCGCGTCCTCCCGCACGGTCGGCTCGGCGGAAGCATGGCGGAAGAGTTCGGGACGGTCCCGTCGCGCGAAGGGGGGACCGAGCTCGCGCTTCCCCGAACGGAGCCGCACCGCGGTCCCGCGCCGCGTCAGGCGGTCTTCTACAACCCCGCGATGGCGCTCGATCGAGACATCGGGGTCGCCTTCGCGAACGCGCTCGCCGATCGGCGAGGCGCACCGATACGGGGCTGGGAGATGCTCTCGGCGACCGGGGTGCGGGGGCTGCGAATGGCCAACGAATCCGGGCTCTTTTCCTTCTTGCTTCAGACCGAGGCTCACCCCGAGGCAGCGGCCGTTCTCGAGGTCAACGCGGAGCGCTTCCGCGCCCGGGGCGTGCTCGCGCGGGCCGGCGACGCCCGGGAGGTCCCCCCAGAAGCGCCGTTCGACTACGTCGATCTCGACCCGTACGGAACCCCGGTGCCCTTCCTCGCGACCGCGCTCGGAGCGCTCGCCCCGGGGGGGATCCTGGCGGTGACCGCCACCGACATGATGGTGCTCGCGGGAGTGCAACCCAAGGTCTGCGCGCTCCGATACGGCGCGCGGCCGGTCCGTGGCCGGCTCGGCCCCGAGGGCGGTCTGCGGATCCTGATCAAGCACGTCGCAGAAGTGGCCCGGGCCCGGGGCCGTGTGCTCCGGCCGCTGCTCGGCTATCTTCACGACCACCACGTCCGTGCGTACGTCGAGATCGCTCCGCAACTTCCCACGACGGGCCCGGACCCCATCTCGATGATCGATCCGGCCTCGTGGGCGGGTCCTTCGCTCGGGAGCTCCGGGCCGGTCGGTCCGATGTGGGTGGGCCCGCTCTTCGACGCCGCGCTCGTGCGCTCATTGAGAGCGCCCGCCCACGCCGAGCGGCCTCGGGAGATCGCCGCGTTCCTCGCCCGGCTCGCCGAAGAGGCCGAGGTTGACCGTCCGTTCTACTACGAGTGCAACGAGCTCGCTCGAGCGTTGGGCCTCGCGCGGCCACCGTCGTACGCTGCGATGCGCGACGGTCTCATCGAGGCGGGCGCGCGGTGTGCGCGGACGCATGCGCGCTCGGGCGCGTTCCGATCCGATGCTCCGCGCGCCCTCGTCGAGCGTGTCGCGGCCGAGGCCGGCGCGCGTCCTCCCGGGCCGAGCGACTAATCCCAGAACGTCCGGGTCCGCGCGTAGTTCCGTTCCGCTCGGACGAGCTCGGTGATGAACTCGTCGTCGCTGCGGTACAGCCGCAGGAGCAGCCGGCGGGCTGTGTCCGGCCCGACCCCCCGAGCGGCGAGCGCCCAGAGCGCGCGCTGCCCGTAGTGGGCGACGAGTTCCGCCGAGGTGTAGGCGGCGCGAACGAGGACCTCCGTGTCGTGCGGAGTCGCCTTCACTCCGCCCTTTCCCCGCGCGCGCGGCGAACCCTCGCCGGTCGCGCGCCACTTGCGCTTCGCGTATCGCACCAGGCGATCGATATCCTCCGTCCGGCGTGGGGAGAGCACCGCGGAGAGCGCGCCCTTGCACAGTCGGCAAATGCTCCCTCCCTCCGTACGGTAGCGCGCCGGCGTGGTCGTGCGGATGAATCCGCAACGCAGGCAGACGAGGGTGAGGGGTTCCTGATCGAGGCGTTGACGCAACGCCTTGAGCAGCGTTGGGGGCGGAGTGTCGCTCATCACCCGCCAGCGCAGCCGCGCGATCGGCCCGTCCGAGAACGGCGAGGACGGCGCGGCCTCGATCCGGATCTTCCCATCTCGGACCCCCTCGAGGATCGTCCGTGCGTGCTCGATGTCGTACCGATCGTGCAGCGTCTTCTCCAGCGTCTCCTCTCCCAGCGGGTTCGTGCGCGACGCTTCGAGCAGCGGGTCGAGGGTCCGGAGGTTGCGCGGATCGGCCGACCGGGGGATGACGCCGAACTTGCGCGCGACCGTGACGAACACCCAGCGGTAGTCGAGTCCCGAGGGAACGATCCGCTCGATCAACGGCGCGAGCGCCTCGGGCGGTAGCGCGAAGGCATCCCGCAGGGTTGCCGGATCGACGGCGACCGGCATCTCCAGGACGAACCACGTCGGTTCGACCGATGCGACCTCGACCCGAGCTCCGAGCCGGTCGGTCAGCGTTGCGGCCGTCGCGACGGCGAGGGTCTCGTTCGTGCGCGTACCAAAGCACGCGCCGAACAGCGCGACACGGGCCCGGGAGGTCACCGTCACGCGCGTATCGTCCGGGATCGCATCGAGCGCGGCGGCGCCTTCCCGACGAACGGCGAGCCCCACCCGGTCTCGCGGGGATATCGGGTACTCCTCGAAGTTGCCGACGCGCCGCAGGCGACCGATCTCCTGGGCCACGTCGAACGGTACGGGGATGTCCTCTCCCGCCCAGCGGGGCTCCTGACCGATCTCGTTGACGGACTCCACGAGCAGCTCTCCTTCGCGGTGCTCGACGACCTTCCACGTTCGGCCGTGGAGCAGGAATATCTCCGCCGGCTGAGCCAGGATCTGGGTCAGGACGAACCGCTCGTCGAGCGTACCGATGAGCTTGCGGGTCGCGAGGTCGCGGAGGCGGTACGTCCGCTCGTCCGGGATCAGGGAGAGGGTGGAGTAGAACCGATCGAGGGTGCCGCGGCCGGGCCGGAGCTGCGTGCCGGCCTCGCGGGCGAGGCCGAGGCCCTCCAGGTAGACGATGAGCGTCTCCCATTCGACGTCCGAGAGTTCGGAGGCCGGAGCGGCCCGGCGTAGGAGCGCGATCAGTTGGGCCTTGTCGACCGCTCCGTCGGCCCGAAGTGCAGCGACCAGCTGTTGCGCGACGGCCAGGCGGTTGCGGGTTCGCCATCGGGTCGGTTCGACCATCCCCGCCCGTGCCCGGCGTGCGAGGATCGCGGCCTCCTCCAGATCGTCGAGATCCAGGCACAGGACGGTTCCATGGATCGTCCGATCGAGCCGATGGCCCGAGCGACCGACCCGCTGAACGAGCCGGCCGGCCTGGTGGGGCGAGCCGAACTGGACCACATGGTCGACCTCGCCGACATCGATGCCGAGCTCGAGGGAAGAGGTGGCGACGAGCGCGCGAAGCTCGCCGGCGCGGAACTGGCGCTCCGCCTCCTCGCGGACCTCGCGCGAGAGCGAGCCGTGGTGCACGGAGATGGCGAGGTCCGGGGCGAGGCGGTTCAACCGAGCCCCGAGCCCCTCCGCGGTCGGGCGCGTGTTGACGAAGACGAGCGTGGTCCGGTGCGCCCGGATCTCCTCTTCCAGGGCTCGTAGCGCGGGCAGGAGCACGTCGTCGGCCTTCAACTCCTCGACCAGCGCCGCATCGAGCGGAGGGAGATCCGTGCGCGGACGTCGGGCCTCGAGCACGAGCTCGCGTGGACGCCCCGCGGACCGCACCTCGACCCGGCGCGGGGCGGGGGAGAGGAACCGCGCGACCTCCTCCGGATTGCCGATCGTAGCGGAGAGGCCGACCCGTCGAACGGGGCGACCGACCCAGGCGTCGAGCCGTTCGAGCGTCAAGGCCAGTTGCGCCCCTCGATCGGATGGAGCGAGCTCGTGGACCTCGTCGATGACGACCGTGCGAACCTGCTTCAGGGTCTGGCGCAGTCGGCTGCCGACCAACAGGAGCTGGAGCGTCTCGGGGGTCGTGAGCAGTAGGTCCGGCGGCTTGTGGGATTGGGCCGTGCGTTGCGAGGTCGACGTGTCGCCGTGACGCACGGCGGCGCGCAGGCCGACATCCCCCGCGAGCCCCACGAGCCGGTGCTCGAGGTCCCGGTTGAGGGCGCGCAGCGGCGTGACGTACAACAGGCTCACCGGAGGGGACGGATCGCGAAGCTGGAGCGAGAGCAGAGGCAGCAACGCCGCCTCGGTCTTGCCGCTCCCGGTCGGAGAGAGGAGGAGGGCGTCGGAGTCGGTGTGCAGTAGCGGCAGGGCGAGGCGCTGGATCTCGGTGAGTTCCCGAATGCCCCGCCGCGCGGCGGCCTCGACCAAGCGGGGGTCGAGAAGGTCCAGCGTGGAGAGGATCTCGGAGGCGTTCATAGCCGATTGGGATCGAAGGAGGCGTACGGGGAAAGGCGTGGCGGGGGGACCGGAGCGTCGGGCCTGGCAACCGTTTTTGCGGTCGGCGGCTTCCGCCTCCTCCTTCGATGTCCGAACTTGGCGCAGATGACTTCCTTACCGCGCGTACCGAAGAGGTGGTCCGACGCATCGCCGACGGCGGCGGTCCGATCGTGATCGCGATGTCCGGCGGGGTCGACTCCTCGGTGGTGGCGGCGCTCGCGTTCGAGGCCCTCGGAGAGCAAGCGGTCGCGGTGACCCTGACCGGGCCCGCCGTCGCGCGTCGGGAGGTCGAACGGGCCGCGCAGGTCGCCCGGGCGATCGGCATCGAACATCGACCGATCTCGGTCGATCCTCTCGCGGTCGCGTCGTACCGCGAGAATCCATCGAACCGCTGCTTCTTCTGCCGTTCGATCGAGGCCGAAGCCCTGACGGCCGAGGGTGTGAAGCGCGGAGCTCGCCAATACGTCGACGGGATCCACCGGGACGATCTCGGGGAGGATCGCCCCGGCATCGCGGCGATGGAGCGGGCGGGGTTCCGCCACCCCCTCGCCGATGCGGGGTGGCGCAAGGCGGACGTCCGCCTCGAGGCCCGCCGTCGCGCGCTCCCCAACTGGGACGAGCCGTCGGACGCCTGCCTCGCCTCGAGGATCGCGCACGGTGAGCCGATCGATCGGGAACTGCTCTCCCGCATCGAGCGCGCGGAGGAGATCGTCCGCGCGCTCGGCTTTCGGCAGGTGCGCGTTCGGGTCCGTGCCGGAGCCGCCCGGATCGAGGTCGAGCCGGAGGGCGTCGGGCGGCTCTCGGTCCCGAGCGTCACGATCCCGCTGACCGAGCGGTTGACCCGGCTCGGATTCGCCCAGGTGACGATCGACCCTGCGGGGTATCACGGGCTCCTCCCCCCCGTCGGCGCGCGATGAGCACCGCTCCCCCGACACACCCCGAGCTCACGGGGCAGTTCCAACTGGAGACCGAGCTGGTCCCTCAGGGCGATCAGCCGGCCGCGATCGCCGAGCTCGTCGAGCGGATCGAGCGGAAGGAGAAGTACGTCACGCTCCTCGGAGTCACGGGCAGCGGCAAGACGTTCACGATGGCCCACGTGGTCCAACGCCTCCAGCGGCCGACCCTCGTCATCTCCCCCAACAAGACGCTCGCGGCCCAGCTCGTTAGCGAGTTCCGGGCGCTCTTTCCGCACAACGCCGTCGAGTACTTCGTCAGCTACTACGACTACTACCAGCCCGAGGCCTACGTTCCCCAGATCGATCTGTTCGTCGAGAAGGACGCGTCGATCAACGAGGAGATCGACCGGCTGCGGCACCGGGCGACCCAGGCGCTCCTGACCCGTCGGGACGTCCTCATCGTGGCGTCGGTTAGCTGCATCTACGGATTGGGTTCGCCGGAGGACTACCGAGCGTCCGTGGTCGATCTGACCGTTGGGCAGGAGATTGGACGGCAGGACCTGCTCGAGCATCTCGTCCGGATGAAGTATGCCCGCAACGACTACGAGCTCAAGCGCGGCCGCTTCCGCGTGCGGGGAGGTACGATCGACGTGATGGGTGCCGGCGAGACCATCCACCGGATATCGCTCGAGGGACGCACGGTGGGATCGATCGCCGAGCTCGATCCCGTGACCCAGGAAGAGGTCCGGGAGATCTCGAACCTCGCGATCTTCCCCGCCACGCACTTCATGACGGTCGACGAGCGCCTGCGGGGCATCCTCGAGGAGATCAACGTTGAGAAGGACGCGCGCGTACAGGAGTTCGTCCGGGCCGAGAAGATCGTGGAGGCGCAGCGCCTGAAAGGACGGACCGACTACGATCTCGAGATGATCCGGGAGACCGGCTACTGCTCCGGGGTCGAGAACTACTCGCGGTACTTCTCCGGCCGGAAAGCCGGGGATCCGCCGTACACGCTGCTCGACTTCTTCCCCGAGAACTTCCTCGTGTTCATGGACGAGTCCCACGTTTCGGTCCCCCAGCTCCAAGGGATGTACAAGGGAGACCGCAGTCGCAAGGACAATCTCGTCGAGTTCGGATGGAGGCTTCCCTCGTGCCGGGACAATCGCCCCTTGAAGTTCCCGGAGTTCCTGACGCATGTGCCGCAGCTCGTCTTCGTCTCGGCCACCCCCGGACCGTTCGAGCGGAAGGCCTCGAGCGGCATCGTGGAGCAGATCATCCGGCCGACCGGCCTGGTCGACCCCCCCATCGAGGTCCGCCCCATCGAGGGCCACATCGCGGATCTCGTGCGCGAGCTCGAGGCTACGGTCGCGCGCGGGGACCGCGCCCTCGTCACGACCTTGACCAAGGCGACCTCCGAGGAGCTCGCGAGCTATCTCGCGAACCGCGGAATGAAGGTCCGCTATCTGCACTCGGAGATCGAGACGCTCAAGCGCATCGAGATCCTGCGCGATCTTCGCCTGGGACGATTCGACGTACTGGTCGGGATCAACCTCCTGCGGGAGGGTCTCGATCTCCCCGAGGTTAGCTTCGTCGCGATCCTGGACGCGGACAAGGAAGGTTACCTCCGAAGCGAGACCTCGCTCATCCAGACGGCCGGCCGCGCGAGCCGCAACGTCGACGGTCGTGTGGTCCTCTACGCCGATCGAGTGACGGGCTCGATGGCACGCGCGATCTCCGAGATGAAGCGCCGGAGGGAGACGCAGGTCGCCTACAACCGCGAGCACGGCATCGTGCCCGAGTCGATCCGTAAGGAGGTCCGCGCGCTCCTCGCCACGGACGAGGAAGCTCCGTCCGGAGAGCTGTCGATCTCGGGTCTCGGCAAAAAGTGGAAGGAACAACTGCCGCTCCTGCTGGCCAACTTGGAGGAGGAGATGCGCCTCTCCGCGGAACGGCTCGACTTTGAGGAAGCGGCCCGCATCCGCGACCGCCTGCGGACCCTCCAGCGGGAGGCGCGAGACCCGAAGCGCCGGGGCTCCCGCGTTCCCGCCAAATAAACCCTGTTTGCCCCGGGGCGAAAGGGTGTTTTAGGAGGGCCGACTGGTCTCTCCCATGCCGACCGCACCCGGCGAGGTTCGGGCCGGAGGGCTGGCCGGCCTGCGTCGCGGGGGTTCGATGACCGAGCTGTTGTTCCTCTACGAATGCGAGACGCTTCATCCGACCCAGCTCCGCCCGGTCGCCGAACGCCTCGGACTGACGGTCCAGGCGGCCTCCCACACCTACCGCCAGCTCGCACGACGCGGACTGGTCGCCTTGCGCGATGGTCGCTACCGCCCGACGTTCGAGGGGGTCGCGTGGCTGCACGAGACCCTCGGCCGTCTCGAGGACGATGTCCGGCGAAGGCTGGCGCATCTGCACGTGATCCGCTCCACGCGCGCCATCGCGCTCGCCGATCTTCGCACGAACGACCCCGTCTCCCTCGAGATCCGAGACGGGCTCCTCTCCGCCCGCCCGGGTTCTTCGGGGACCTCCCGGGGTCGCGTCTCGCGCGGAGCCGCCAAGGGCCGGATCGTCGAGGTCGCGAATCTCGAGGGCATCGTCACCCTCGAGCCATCGACGGTCTCGATCCGCACCCTGGCGGAGTCCGATCTGTCGGATCCTCACTTACCGGACCGGCTTCGCGCGCTCGTCGGCACGGAGGATGAGTATCTCGCGGCCGAAGGGCTCGAGGCGTTCGAGGCGCTGCGTCGAGCGACCGGCCACCGCGTCCACCGATTTGCGGTCGGCGCCGCAGCTCGGGAGGCGGCGCGGCTCGGAGTACCCGGGACCATCGTCGTCATGGACCGTGACCTACCCCGACTCCTGGCAGAGTTCTCGGGGCAAGACCCTCCACCGCTCGATGTGCTGCCGCTTCCGAAGGCCGCGCACCGCCTACGCGGAGGGCGTCGGCGGGCCTGAGCTGAGCGCCCGAAGCTCCCGAACGATCTCCTCCATGCCCGTCACCTCGCGGGCACCGGCCTCGCGAAGCTGCTGATAGACCTGGGTGGCGCGCCCTCCCGTGAAGTCTCGCTCGGTGATGGACGGGCGACTCACCAGGAAGCTCGGAGTGGTCCGGACGTAGGGGCGCAGGTCCTCGAGGTTTGCGAGATTCGACGGTCCCACCACGAACGGGGCGACCACGATTGCTCTCGCCGCGGCGAGCAGCGCCCGGTGCCGCTCGCGGACCTCGGGGCCGAGAGGAGCGAACGGAGCTTCGATTGGCCCGCGGATCAGGAGAGCTTCGGCTACCTCGGCATCGGTGTCGAGCAGGTGGAGCGCCCCGACGCTCAGGGAGTAGCCATCGTCCGCGAAGGTCCGCAGGTATGGGGCCGCCGCTCCGCCCCCGCCCACCACGTGCACCGGGCCGAAGCCCGTCCCGGATCCGGGCCCCCTCGGGGCCGTGGTCAGGTGGTGCGCTATGAGGTAGGGCATGCCGGTCCGAGGCTCCCGGCGGAGGTCCGCTACCACGCCCCATACCTGGGCGAGCAACCCCTCGGAAAGGATCTCGGCCGGGGGCCCATCCGCGACGCATCGACCCCGAGATAGGACCACGATGCGGTCTGCGAACCTGGCGGCGAGGTTGAGGTCGTGGAGGGCGGCAACGACGGTGACCCCTCGGCGGTGCGCGAGGTCCCGGACGCGGGCGAGCAGGTCCAGCTGGTGACCGATATCGAGATGGGAAGTCGGCTCGTCCAGGAGCAGCAGCGGGGTCGTCTGGGCGAGGGCTCGTGCGAGCACCGCCCGCTGACGCTCTCCACCGCTGATCGATAGGAGGCCATCGTCGGCTCGATCGGCGAGCCCGACCTGCTCGAGAATCGAATGCCCGAGTCGGTAGTCTTCCTCCGAGTCGCCCTCCAACAGGCCGTGGAAGGCGTATCGACCGTAGAGGACGTAATCGATGAGTCGAACATCGTCTCGCGGGCTCTCCTCCTGAGGGAGCCACGCCACTCGACGCGCCCGCTCGAGTATCGAGAGCGACTCCAAGGCGTCGCCGAAGAGTTCCACGCGACCGGCGCTCGGGGTTACGAATCCTAGGACGGTGCGTAACAGGGTCGTTTTCCCCGAGCCATTCGGACCGGCCAGCGCGACAAACTCCCCCGACCGTACGGAGAGATCGATCTTGCGGAGGGCCGTGCGCGCACCGTAGCTGACGCTGACGCCCACGAGCCGGAGGGGCGGAGCGGTCGCCGGGGTCCCGCTCACAGGCTCCCCATCGGACTGCCGACCCGCCGGCGGAAGAGCAGGTAGATGAAGAACGGGGCTCCGAAGAACGCGGTGAAGATCCCGATCGGCAGCAAGGAGGTGGGGTACACGAGGAGGGCGAAGTCCCGGGCGCCCAGCAGGAACACCGCTCCGACGAGGGCCGAGCCGGGCAGGACGTACCGATAGTCGGTCCCGGCGATACGACGGACCACGTGCGGCGAGACGAGACCGACGAACCCGATGATCCCGGTGAACGCGACCGCGACGCCCGTCGTCAACGACGCGAGGAGGATCAGCCGTATCCGAACCCGGCGTACGTCGACTCCGGCGCTCCGCGCGACGTCGCCCCCGAGTTGCATCAGGTTGAGCTCTCGCCCGAAGAGGCTGAGGAGAGTGCCGGTGATCAGGAGCACTCCCAAGGCGATCCCATCGACCGGCCAGGATGCGTTGCCGAGGCTACCGAGGAGCCAGTAGGAGACCTGCTGGCTTCCGGATGGGTTGTACAGGAGCAACAGGGCGAGAACCGCCGAGAGCAGGCTCGCGAGAGCGACCCCCGTCAATAGAAGTGTTTCGACCGTGCCGTAGCGGCTCACCGCCACCGCGAGGATCGCGACTCCGGTCGCGATCGCACCGATGAAGGCGAACAGAGGCAGAAACAGGTCCGGCGCGACCTGGCCGACGTGGAAGTCGAAGACGATCGCAGCGCCGATGGTCCCGCCGCTCGAGATGCCGAGCAGGAACGGGTCCGCGAGCGGGTTGCGGAACGTCCCCTGGAGGGTCGCGCCCGAGATTCCGAGGGCTGCGCCCGCGATCACGGCGAGGACGATCTCGGGGAGCCGAGCCTGCCAGATGATCTCGCCCCATCTCGTGCAGAGATCCGGCGACACAGAGGTTCCCGCGCAGGCGTTCGGCAACCCGAACAGCAGTCGAAGGGTGGTGAGGGGTGGGATGAAGACGGTGCCGAGAAGCGAGGAAAGCGCCACGGCCACCGCGACGATCGCTACGATGGCGCCGAGAAGGGCCCAGGGACTCGAACGGCGTAGGCGCATCGCCCCCGAGGGAGTCGCCTCGCCTACCGCCGGCGGAGCGCGCTCCTCCACGGGCCTAGGAAAGGCTCGAAGGATGGAAGAATGCGAGGAGCGCGGGCAACCCGGAGAGGATCATCGTGGGATCGGCCTCGGTCAGCCAGTTCGAATCCATCCCCGTCAGGTTCCCACTTTGCACCGCGGAGAGCTGGCCCCAGAACGGCGCGCTCGTGTAGGCGCTCTCATTCAGACCGAAGCCGGTCGCGTAGACGAGGTAGTGCGGGTTGGCGACCAGTACCTGCTCGCCGGACAGCTCGGGATACTCGAAGGTCGCATTCGCGGCGATGCTACTCCCACCCGCAAGCTCGATCAAGGACTGTCCGAACGTGCCCGGCCCAAAGGTCCAGTACCCATTCGAGTCCACGTAGTAGGTGACCAGGACGGTCGGGAAGCTCGATGCGTTCGCCACCACGGCGGTCGCGTTGTATAGCTCGGTCGCGAGCTGGGTGTTCAGCGCGTTCGCACCCGCCGTGACCCCGAAGATCCGAGCGAGGAGCGAGACGTCGATCTCGATCCCGCTCAGGGTCGGGGGCTGCAACACCACGACCGGGATATGGAAGGTGTCCGTGATCTCCTGGAGTGCCGCGGCCGGCACGAACGTAGCAGCGAGAACGACCTGAGGCGTGGCCGCCAGCAACGCCTCGAAGTCGAACGTCGGTTCGGCTTGAATGCACATTGACGAGGAGAGATTCCACAGCGCGATCTGGTCGGGAGAGTAATCCGCGGAGAGCCCGCCGAATGCCGGTGCATAGCAATCGACCCCGACGACGTGGGATCGCAGGCCCAGCCGATACATCGAGTCCATGATGTTGGGCCCGAGAACGACGACCCGAGCCGGGTCGTACGGAAGGGTCACGCGGTGCCCCAGATCGTCTGTGATCGTAAGGTTCCCCGAGGTGGTACCGCTCGCGGTCGTGGCGAAGTAGACGGCGGCACTCGCGATGCCGATGCCACTGACGACCAGGATCACGACCACGAGCCAGGTCAGGGGGACCATGCGACGCGGGGGAACCGCGGAGGACCCATTCAACGACATTGGATTGTGGGCAAACACTCTTTAACATAAGGGTTGCCCCGGGAAGATCCCCCGGAGCCGGCCGGGGTTCCGACCGACAAAGGATATCTCTCCCCGCCGTCCCGGGCGCTCGGAGGGAGCATAGGCTAATCTGGTAGACCAGCGGGCTCCAGTCAGGGGGAACCATCGGTCCTCCTGTGAAGTTGGGTCTGCGGAGGGATGCGAACGCATCCCGATGACGAGTGACTGGAGCGCGCGGAGAGACCCGCATATCGGGGTTCAAATCCCCGTGCTCCCATCCCCTGGGCTCTCCGCATCGCCCGCCCGCGTGCTCCCGGCCCAAGATCCACCGATCCAAGTGGTTTGGGACTTGAATAATTTAAGTATCGAAGTAATTTCGGGTTGCGGTCGAGAGTCCGACCGACTCCGAACCTGCGACGCACATGTCCGAGCCCTCCGCTCCCGCATCGATCCCTGCGGTCGCCGCCTCCTCCGATCCACCCGCGCCGCTGGAGATCGGGCGGTTCGATCGACGCTACGCCAACCGGGCTATGCTCCTCCTGGCCGGGCTCGTGATCGTGGTCCTCTACATCGAGGCGATGCTCACGCCGTCCCTCCCCTCCATCGCAGCCCAGTTCAACGTCAGCGAGGCCCAGGTGAGCCTGGTACTCGCTGTCTACCTCGTATCCGGGTGTGCGCTCGCCCCGATCATCGGAAAGCTCGGTGACATCTATGGGAAGAAGCGGGTCCTGGTCTACGTTCTGATCATCTACGCGGCCTCGGTCTCGGTCACGGGGTTCTCCCCGAACTTCGCGTTCCTCGTCGCCGCGCGTACGGTGCAGGGGATCGGCCTCGGGATCTTTCCGCTCGCCATGACCCTCGTGCGGGAGGAGTTCCCACGCGAACTCGTACCCCGATCCCAAGGTCTCCTCAGCGGGATGTTCGGGGTGGGCCTGGCGATCAGCCTGCCGCTCGGGGCGTTCATCTCGAACGGGTACGGCTGGCAGGTGACGTACCACACCGCAATCCCGTTCGTCGTTCTCTTGACGGTCCTCTCGGCCATCGTCCTCCGGGAATCCCGTTACCGGCGCCCCCAGGCGAAGGTCGATTACATCGGCGCGACCGGCCTCGGCTGTTCGCTCGCCCTCATCGTTCTCGGTCTCTCCCTCGCTCCGAGTTGGGGATGGGCCGCGGTCGGCACCTGGACCTTGATGGGGCTGGGGATCTCCATCCTCATCCCGGTCGGCCTGTACGAGCGCTGGGCCACCGAGCCGATCCTCAACTACCGGATGCTGAAGGAACGGAACCTGATGGTCACGAACCTCGTCGTGACGCTCACCGGGCTCGGCTACTTCCTGGCCCTTCAGGCGATGACGTTCCGATTCCAGAGCCCTCCGGGATCCGGGTTCTCCTATTCGATCTTCAGCACGGGGGTCGCGCTCGTGCCGTTCGCGATCGCCCAGCTGATCTTCGCACCGCTCGCCGGCCACTTCGTCTCGCGGACGGGGATCCGGCCGATGGTCTTCCTCGGCTCGACCATCGGCTGCATCGGCTTCGTGCTCGCCGCGCTTTCCAACAGCCCGGCCTCACTGATGGTGAGCGAGTTCGTGGCGAGCGCAGGGCTCGCCATCGCGATCGCGTCGATCATCAATCTCATGGTGCTCACCGTGGAACCGAAGGACCTCAGCCTCGCCACCGCGCTCAACACCGTGTTCCGCCTGGTCGGTTCCAGCGTGGGCGCCCCGATCGCCGGCACGATCATGACCACCTATGCGATCTCGGTGGCGACGCCCGGCGGCTCGATCTTGGTGCCGTCCCCGCTCGCCTACGAGATCATCTTTGCGATCGCGGCGGCGAGCTTTGTCCTTATCGCCGTCCTCGCTATCTTCGCCCGGGAGATGCTCGGGCGCCGGAGGAACGTCTCCCATGTCCTCACGACCGACTCGAGGGACCCGGCGTCGCCCGCGGTCGCCTCGATCTCCACGGAGAGCTAGTAGCGATGCCGGCCTCCCGATCGAACTCGCCATCCGATCCGGCCGCGGGCGAAGTGTGGCGAGCCTTGTGGGGTCTCTTCCGAGCCTTCGGGCCGGAGCTCCGGCGGATCGCTCACTCTGTGGGTATCACCCTTCCGCAACTCGCCATGCTGAAGGCGTGCGAGCAGGGCTCCGTCACCGCGACCGAGCTCGCACGACGGTCCGATCGAACCGCGCCCGCGATCACCTACGTGACTCGGGAGCTCGAAACGTCGGGGCTCCTGCGGCGCATGCCCTCCACCCGCGATCGCCGCCGGGTGGTGTTCTCCCTCACAGCGAAAGGCCGAGCGACCCTCGAGCGGGTCCACATGGAGGGAGAGCGGTGGGACCGGGACCTGTCGGCCTCACTTTCCCGAGAGGAATGGCGTTCGCTCGCCCGGGCGATCGAGGAACTTGCCGACCAGGTAGAGTCACACACCCATACGCGCGACGGCGCGTTCGCGCCCCGTGCCGGTCGACGCTTACGCTCGAACTCTCGCTCCGGATCCCGATTGGAGAGTCGAGCGACGCACATATGAGCGGGGGCCCGAGTGGCCACCTCCAAGGCTGATGGCGAATCCTCCGGGCGTGCCCTTCTCCGGGCAGGTCCCCGTCTCGGAAGAACTCCCGCCTCGGGCCTACTCGCTGACGGTCAATTCCGCCGGCGTCTTCCTGGCGGCAATCGCGATCCAGTTCATCGGGTTCATCGGGAGCCTGGTGCTGTACAAGTACGTCGGGATTACGGCGTCTCTCCAGGCGCTCCTCGGGCTGGTCCAGCTATTCCTCGGGATCGGCTCCGCGATCAACAGCCTCGGCGACTTCGGTCTCGGGGGTGGGTATCGGTTCTTCATCGCTCGGGGGAAGAGCGCCACCGACAACACCGGGACGTACCTCCTCATCCGCCTCTTGGTCTGCGGTCTCGCGGCCGCGCTGATGCTCACGCTCGCGCCGATCTCCTTCGCGGGAGCGACGCTCGCCTCGAACGGTCCCGAACTCATCGCGCTCGGGCTCTTCCTCCTGCTCCCGATTATCTGGACAGGCGAGCAGATCTACCAGAGCTACTACATCGGGGTCGGCAACTCCGTCAAGGCGCAGTACCCGTACCTGGTCGAAGTGCTCGTGCGCACGCCGCTGATCATCGTGGCGGCGTTCCTTTCCCCGACGCTCTTCGGTCTGACGATCGCCTACTTCGTCGGGGCCATCGCGTCTGCGATCTATTGCCTGCCGTTCCTTCGGGCCTTCGTCCGACGGTACAAAAAGTCCGAAGCGGTTCTCCTGCTGAAGTTCTCCTGGCCGCTGCTCGGCGCGCTCGGCCTGTCGTACGTCGCCTCGAACGCGATGCCATTCGTCGTCAACGCGACCCTCGGCCTGCAGGCCGTCAACAACTTCCTCGTCGCGAACGGCTTCCGCATCCTCGTGCTCGCGCTTCCCTCGGCGGTGGCCGCTCCCCTCTTCCCGTACTTAGCGAAGCTGCACAAACGAGAGCAGTACGAGGCGATCCGCGAGGGGACGTGGCAGGCGATCCGCTACACGTCGATGCTCGTCGTCCCGGCGGTCCTTGCGCTCGTCATCTACCGGGTGAACGTACTCAACATCCTGACCAATTCGCTCTACGCCCAGACCGCAGCGACGCCGCTCGCCATCCTCGTAGCGAGCACGATCCCGGCGGCGATCACCGGGCTCATCGCTGCCGGGCTCAGCGCCATCGGTTGGCGTCGACTCGAGCTGTACCTGACCGCCTTCCAGGTCCTCGCGATGTTCGCGATCGCGTTCGTGCTCCTCCCCCCGTACGGCATCCTTCCGGCGAGCGATGGGCTCATCGCCGCATCCCTCGCGGTGCTCGCGAGCTCCGTCGCGGCGTTCATCTGGAACGCGATCGCCATGCACCGTCTCATGGACGTCCAGGTCCACCCCAAGGCGATCGGCATGATCGCGTTGAGCGCGCTCCTCGCGTTCGTCGCCGTGGGTCGGCTCAACAGCGTGCTGGCGATCAGCCGCTACTACGAGCTCGCCGTGGGGGTCCTCCTCGGATTCGCGGTGTACTTCATCGTGCTCGCGCTCGTCGGCGAGCTCACCAAGGAGGATGTGCTCCGAGTGGGCCGATCGATCGGTCTACCGGATCGCCTTCTCGGCCCGCTCTCCCGGATGTGCTGGCGCCCCCTCACCCCCCGTCTCGAGCCCGTACGACCCGGCCGGGGACTCGGATTCACGAGTGGAGATATCCCCGAGATGGAACGCGAGGAAGAGGTCGCCTCCGAAGGCGGCCCTCCGCTCTCCTAGGGGCGAACGGGTGCCGAAAGCTCGGTGCGCGCGAGCGCCGGGCTCGGCGTGGCCCCATGCATCATCTCCGCGAGGTACTCCTTCAGATCCTGCGGACCGCTCGGGCTGCCGTGGGCCGTGAGGAGGACGCCGATCGGCTCTTCGCGCTCATGGAGACGATCCGAGCGGCTCCGGGTGGTGGACGAACTCGACGAGCTCCTCCACTCGGGCAGGATCGGTGGTGGGAAGGACCCCATGGCCCAGATTGAAGACGTGCGAACGGCCGTCCGGGATCTCGTTCAGGACCCGCCGAGCGGCCGCCCTCAGCGTCCCCGCGTCGCCGAGGAGGGCACCGGGATCGAGGTTGCCCTGGAGGGCGAGATCCGCGCCGATCCGACGTCGCACCCGGCCGAGCGATTCGCGCCAATCGACCCCCAGCGCCGTCGCGCCGAGATCGGCGAGCTGTTCGAGCAGGTGCGAGGAGCCCGTCGAGAAGTAGATCGTGGGGAGCTTCAACGGCTGGAGCGCCTCGAACAGTCGCTTGAGGCGGTCGGCGAGGTGCTCGGCGAAGACCCGATCGCTCACCGTCCCGACCCAGGTGTCGAACAGCTGGAGGGCCGCGGCCCCGGCCCGAGCCTGCATCCGCAGGTACTCCACGGTCATGTCGGTGAGGCGGTCGAGAAGGAGATCGAATCCCGCGGGGTCCCGGTAGAGGAAGCGCTTGGTCTCGGCGTACTCCCGCGAGGCTCCTCCTTCGATGAGATAGGAGGCGAGCGTGAAGGGGCCGCCGGCGAATCCGATGATCGGCCGTTCGGTCTCGAGCTCCCGGTACCGTCGGATCGTTCCTCCCACGAACCCCACGCTCTTCTCGGCATCGAACGCGGTGAGCCCCTCGACCTGGGCGCGGGTCCGGATCGGCTTCGGGATCACCGGCCCCACCCCCGGGTCGATCGAGAAATCGATCCCGAGGCCGGCGTACGGCAGCGTGATGTCGGCGTAGACGATCGCCGCATCCAGGTCGAATCGCCGCAGCGGCTCCAGCGTCACCTCGACCGCGAGTTCGGGCGTCCGCGCGAGCTCGAGGATCGGGTGGCGCTCGCGAAGGGCCCGGTAGCCGGGCAGGTACCGGCCGGCTTGGCGCATCAGCCAGATCGGTCGCCGGTCGACCTCCTCCCCTCGGAGGGCGCGAAGGACCCGATCGCGCATCAGCCTCCGCTCCGTGCGACGCGGGCGAACGCCTCGGCGAAGCGGGGCCGGGCCCAGGCGATCTCGCGAGCACCGACCGCGGTGGAGAGGAAGGTCGTCTCGAAGGCGGACGGAGGGAGCGCGATCCTCCGGTCCAGGGCGGCGTGGAAGAACCGGGCGTAGCGTTTCCGGTCGAGCCCGCGGGTGTCGGCGAAGTTCCGGATCGGACCCGGTCCGAAGGAGAGGCCCAGCATCGAGCCGACCCGTTGGATCGTGAACGGGGCGACGCCGGCGCCGTCCGCGGTCTCCCGAAGCGCCCGCTCCAGGGCGCGACCGGACCGTTCGAGCGAGCGGTAGGTGGATGCGGTCAGTGCGTCGAGCGTGGCGATCCCGGCGGCCATGGCGACGGGGTTACCCGCGAGGGTCCCGGCCTGGTAGACCGGGCCGAGGGGGGCGACCGCTTCCATGACGTCGCGTCGGCCCCCGTACGCTCCGACCGGCATCCCTCCGCCGATGATCTTGCCGAGCGTGACGAGGTCCGGGGTGAGTCCGAGGGTGGGGGCCGCCAGCCCTCGGCGCAACCGGAAGCCGGTGATTACCTCGTCCGCGATCGACAGCGCGCCCGACCGATGGCAATGACGACCGATCGCGGCGAGGAACCCCGGTTCGGGGGGTACGACTCCCATGTTGGCGGCGACCGGCTCGACGATGACGGCGGCGGTTTGGGTCCCCCAGCGTTCGAACCAGGCGTGGAGCGCCGGCACGTCGTTGTACGGGAGCACGTGGGTTTCCGCGACGATCGATCGAGGAACTCCCGCCGAATCCGGCTGGGCCGCGCTTGCGAGACCGGAGCCGGCCCGGGCGAGCAGACCATCGGAGTGGCCGTGGTACCCGCCCTCGAACTTCACGATGCGGTTGCGACCCGTGAATCCACGGGCGACCCGCAAGGCGCTCATGGTGGCCTCGGTTCCCGAGGAGACGAACCGGATGCGCTCGATCGCCGGGGCCGCACGCCGGATCCGCTCGCCGAGCTCGTGCTCGAGGGGCGATGGGGCCCCGAAGGAGAGGCCCCGCGCAGCGGTCTCGCGGACCGATCGAACGACCGAGGGGGGAGACGCACCGAGGATGTTGGCTCCCCACGAGCCGACGAGGTCGAGGTAGCGAGCTCCGTCCACGTCCGTCAGCCATGCGCCCCGGCCCCGGGCGTAGAAGACCGGGGTGCCTCCGACCGAGGTGAACGCGCGGACCGGGCTATCGACCCCTCCGACGAGGGTCCGCTGGGCCCGCCGGAACAGGGCCCGGGAACGCGGCCCGGGCGCGGGGCTCACGGGATTCCCTCGGCGAGCTCGATCATCCGCTTCGGGCGGACCCGGAGCGCGGTGAAGATCGGCGTCTCGAGCTGCGTGTAACGGCTCGCCTCGGTCGGGCGGAGATCGGACACGAGGTCCAGGAACTCCGCGGGGGATTCGGCTTCGAAGGAGAGGATGAACTCCATGTCATCGAGGCCGAAGGAGTAGGCGGTGTGGATCAGCACGTTCGGATACTTGTGGCCGATCCGGAAGTGCTCGCCCATGATGCGTCGGCGTTCCTCGAACGGGAGGCCGTACCAGTCCCGTCGCTTGACGAATGGATAGAGGAACAGGTAGGGAAGATCGGCGGGCCGACGCTGGGACGATCCGCCCTCTTGCCCCGCGTGCGCGTGCTCGCCCAGGTACTCGGAACGGCGGGCCATCCCGAGGTAGGAGTACCGTGTTTCGAGATAGCCCCCCATCTCGGTTCCGAAGAGCCGGGCGTGCCACTGCTGGATCTGCTCGAGGTCCGGGGAGATCATCCACAGGAGCATCTCGACATCGGCCTTCGTGCCGACCAGAGAGAACGTTCGAACGATCGCTCCGGCGGGCGGGGATTCGAGGACCCGCTCGAGCTGCGCGCTCCCGCGGTGGCGCAGGTGCGTGGCCCGTCGCCGCCACTTTGGGCTCAGGCGCAGGAGGGTATACTTGACGAAATCGCGCGGCTCGGAGTCTCCCTCGGCTGCCGGCTCGGTCATCGTCCCTCCTGAGACCACCGGGCCAGATCGCGGGCGAAGTAGGAGATCACGAGGTCGGCGCCGGCGCGGTGCATCGCATTCGTCGCCTCGATTACCGCAGCACGTTCGTCGAGCCACCCGCGCTCGGCCGCGGCACGGATCATGGCGTACTCCCCGCTGACCTGGTAGGCGGCGATCGGGTGGGGGAACTGCGCCCGGGCGCGCGCGATCACATCCAGGGAAGGGAGAGCGGGCTTGACCATGAGGACGTCCGCTCCCTCGGCAGCGTCCAGCGCGAGCTCGCGGAGCGCTTCCCGTCCGTTCCGAGGGTCCATCTGGTAGGAGCGGCGGTCCCCGAACGAGGGGGTCGAATCGGCAGCGTCGCGGAACGGTCCGTAGAACGACGAGGCGAACTTCGCCGCGTACGCGACGATGCCCGTGGTTTCGAATCCGGCCCCATCCAGCGCGGCCCGGATGCCGGCGACCTGGTGGTCCATCATGGCGCTCGGAGCGACGAAGTGGGCTCCCGCGCGCGCGTGGGCGACCGCGATCCGACCGAGTCGATCGACGGTGGCGTCGTTGTCGATCTCCGAGCCTCGGAGGATCCCGCAATGCCCGTGCCGAGTGTACGAGCACAAGCAGACGTCCGTCCAGATCACCAGATCCGGAGCCGCGCGCCGGATCGAGCGGATCGCACGGACGACGCTTGAGTTCGAGCTCCACGCCTCGTGGCCATCGATCTCTTTTCGCTTCGGCAGGCCAAAGAGGAGCACCGCCGGTATCCTTTCGCGGAGGAGGTCCCGGGCGAGCGTTCCCACCGTGTCCGTACCGTAGCGCAGGACCCCGGGGAGCGACGGGATCGCCTCGGGGCGTCCCTCCGAAGGGCGTAGGAACACGGGATACACGAGGCGGGAGGGAGCGGCGCGGACCTCGGCGAAGAGCTCGCGGATCGCCGGGGTCGTACGAAGTCGTCGCATGCGTTCGGAGGAGGTCGCGCCCGATCGGGATCCGATGCGGGAAGAGTCAGTCCGTTGCATGGGCGAGCACTCCAAGAAGGTAGGGGGTAAAGCGTTGTACCGAGGCGGACGGAGCGACACCCACTTCGCGAAGACCGTGACCCCGCGCCGCCTTCGCGGTGCGGGGACCGAGCACGACCCAGCGGGCCGACCGGGCCAGATGGCGAAAGGTGCCGAGACCCACCATCCGGCGGAAGTGCGAGATCGCCGAGGGGCTCGCGGCGACCACGACCCGTGCCGCACGCGCCGACCGTTGCGCATCCGCGTCGAGCCGGGGACCCGGGCGGGTCCGATACACCAGCAAATCCAGCACCGCGTGCCCGCTTGCCGCGAGTTCTCGGCCGAAGCGGGGTCCCGCTCGATCCGATCGTGGAAGGACGATGCGTCGCCGACGCCCGGCGAGCGCGCGGCGCACGGGCTCGGCGCCTTCCCCGTTCGCACGCCGGACCCGAGCTACCCCGGCCTTTTTCAGCGCCCGTTCGGTCTCGGTCCCGACGGCCCAGAACTCTACGGATGCGGATCGGAACCCGGCGTGTCGCAGCAGGGGGCGCACGAACGCCTCGACCGCTGCCTTGCTGGAGACCGCCACGGTATCGAACGGGCCGAACCGCTCGAGCCGTCGGGCGATGTTCGCGCGGGCGGCCGGGGACGGGACTACGGTCTCGACCCTCTGGAGCCGAATGCCGTTGCGGGCCAGTTCAGCACCGAGAGTGGGCAGGGTCGTTCGAGAGGAAAGGAGCAGTACCGCAGGCGGCCGTCGGTCGGGCACGATCTTCCTACCGGGCCACCTGCGCGAGGAGCTCCCGCGCCCCCGCATCGTTCAGCGCCTTCCCTACGCGTCGCCCGAGGCTTGCGGCCCGGCCGAGAGAGTCACTCCCACGCGCGGCGAGTGTGATCGTTCCATCGGGAGACAGGACCTCCGCCCTCAGAACCAGTCCACCGGAGCGAACCGTGGCCAGTGCCCCGAGAGGCAGGTTGCAGTCGCCGCCCACCGCGGCGGCGAGTTCCCTCTCGGCGGTCACCGCCGCACGGACCGCGGGAGCGTCGAGTCGGGCGGCGATTCGGGCGACCCGCCGGTCCCCCCGTCTCGCCTCGAGCGCGAGGGCCCCTTGTCCGGGGGCCGGAAGGAAACGGGTGCTCGGGAGGATGCCGGAGATCTCCGATTGCCGACCCAGCCGGGCGATCCCCGCCACCGCGACGAGGATGGCGTCGATCCTTCGGGTGCGGACGAGGCCGATGCGTGTGTCGACATTGCCTCGTACCTCTTGGACGCGGAGATCGGGACGCCATCGGAGCAGCTGAGCTCTCCGTCGTAGGCTGCTCGATCCGACCCGGGCTCGCGGTGGGAGCCGCATCGCGTTCAGGCCCTTGCGTGCGACGAGGCAGTCGCGGGCATCGGCCCGGGGCGGATAGGCCACGATCGTGAACGGGAGTAGGGTTCGTGCGGGGAGGTCCTTCGCGCTGTGAACGGCGAGATCGATCCGATGACGATTGAGCATCCGTTCGAAGATGCCCGTGAAGTCCGGGGAGGAACCTCCGGAGCGGTCCCGGTCTCCCGCGCTCTCGACCGCGACCACCTCGAAGGTGGCGCTTGGATCTGCCCGACGCAGGCGACGCACCACGAGTTCGGTCTGTGCGCGCGCGAGCGGGCTTCGGCGCGTTCCGACCCGGATCGGGTCGCTCACAGTCCGTCGGGATCGATTCGGTACAGGGCGAGCGCGAAACGACGCAGCCGATCGGCCTCGGCTCCCGGGGGAAGCTCGCGCACGCGTTCGGTCGGCTCGCGGAGCAGTTGTGCGACCAGCCGGCGGGTCATCCGATCGACGGCCATCCGCTGCTCCGGGGTCAGCGCGCCGAGGAACCTATCGGCGGTCTCGAGCTCGGCGGTACGGATCGCCTCCCCGTGCCGCCACACGGCGTCGATCCAAGGCTCGAGCAGCGTGCGCTCCAGTTCGATCCACGAGGCCCGAGCGCGATCGGCGACGTGCCGTTCGAGCGTGTCGGTCTCTCCGCCTCCCACCGCACCGACGCGGAGGTCTTCGAGGTCGAGGAGCCGGATCCGCGGATCGGCGCGGACCTGGGGATCCACGTTGCGTGGGACGCCCAGATCGATGAGGAGGAGCGGACCGGTCGGATCTCCGAGGTCCGCGAGGCCGATGATCCGTCCACCGGACTTCGCGGCCGTCACGACCGCATCGGAGAGATGGATCTCCTGGGAGAGATGGGAGACGCTCGCCGCGCGCGCCCCCGTGGCCCGAAGGAAGTCCTCGGAAGGAGGTGCGGAGCGGTACAGCAAGGTCACCCGGGCGTACGAGGCGAGCGCCTCGGCCAGCTGGCGGCCGACAACCCCCGCCCCGACCACCACCACTCGGGGGAACGGTCGCGCGACCTCCTCCAGCAGCCGGGTGGCCGCCACGGCGGCGATCGATCGATGGGACGGAACGTCCGGCGCGATCGACTCCGCGGCCTCGACCGCGGAGTTCAGCACCCCACGCAACACCGGCCGCGGGTAGCGGCTCCGGACGCTGTGAGCGGCCCGGCGCACCTGCTCGCGCACCTCGCGCTCGCCGACCGCGAGCGACTCGAGCCCCGCGCTGACCCGGTAGACGTGGTTCACCGCCTCCGGGCCGACCCGGACGGTCCAGGCGGCCGGCGGACCGGGGAGGAGTTCCTGCCAACGTCGAGTGGCCTCGGGCGTTCGTACCAACACGATGAGCTCGACGCGGTGGCAGGTGCGCAGTACTCCGATCTCCTCGGTGCCGGGGATCGACGCCCAGGCGCCCTCGACCCACTCCCAGGTGATCGCCCGGGCGACGGTCTCGAGTTCGTCGATCGATGCCCGGCCCAGGCTCATCCCGAGCACCGCCACATTCAGGGGCGGTCCCTCGTGCTCGGACAGGGCGGGGTGGCCCTCCGCGGGTGCGGTGCGGGGAGGTTCATCTCCGCGATTCCGCGTTCCAACTGACCGAGAGCTCGACGGCACTACGACCTCGGGGCACGGGGCCCAAAGGGCCCAGCTATCTGGGCTTTATGGGCGTGGGTACAAACTATCGAGGAGCTCGCGGTCCGGCCCCGCCGCGGGCCGGTTACTGTCGCTACCGCGGCTTCGCAGAGCTTAAACCATGAGGCGTGGTGATTACCCGTGGAGACAACGACCGTGATCGCGATCGAGATGAAGCCGGCAGCCGCCGACCAGGTCAAGCAACTGATCCGTGGACAGAAGCCCGAGATTGCCGTGCGGGTCTACGCCCAGCCCGGCGGTGGGGGATGCGGGGGTGGATCGCACGTGCAGTTCGGGATGGCGTTCGCCAAGCCCCGCGCCGATGACGAGGTCATCACCCTCGGCGATCTTCGAGTGATCATCGACCCGTCGTCCGTCAAGTACGTCAACGGAGCGGTCATCGACTACGTCGAGAATCTCAACGAATCCGGTTTCAAGATCACCAACCCCAGCCTCCCCGATGCCGACGCGGCGGGCGAGGCGGGCGGATGCGGGTCCTGCGGATCGAACTCTGCCAACGGTGGCGGGTGCGGCTGCGGCTGAACGGAACCCTGACGAGCGGAAGCGGTCCGACCCGCACCCGAAGCGCGCCCCTCGCGGGGAACGGTAGGGTCCCTCGATATCGAACCACGGGCGGATGCCCGGCCCGGCGGCCGATGTGAGCGCCGAACCGCTCGTAGCACGCGATCTCCGCAAGGTCTACACGACCCGCGGCTCGCCGCCGGTCGAGGCGCTCTCGGGAGTCTCTATCGAGGTCCGAGCCCGCGAACGGATCGCGCTCCTCGGAAGGAACGGGGCCGGGAAGACGACGTTCCTGAAGATCGCCTCCACGCTCCTCCGTCCGACCTCGGGCACGATCGAGATCTTCGGGCACGACGCCGACCGCAATCCGGACCGCGCCCGGCCGCTGATCGCGGTCGTCCCGCAGGAGGGTAAGCCGTTCTTCCACCTCACCCCGCGCGAGCAGATCTACACGTACCTGCGGACCCGGGGGCTGAGCCGGGAGGTGGCCCAGACGCGCACCGCGACCGCGCTGGACCAGATGGGGCTCGAGGAGGTCCAGGACCGCCTCGCGATCACGCTCTCGGGCGGACAGCGCCAGAGGACGATGGTGGCGACCGTGATCGCCACGCACGCGCCGCTGCTCTTCCTGGACGAGCCGACGATCGGGATGGATCCCTTCGCGCGCCGGGCCGTCTGGGCCGCGCTACGCGAACTGACGCGGATGGGCTCGACGATGCTGCTGACGACCCACTACCTCGACGAGGCGGACGCGCTCAGCGATCGCCTGTACATCATCGAGCGGGGACGGGTGCTGATGGAAGGGACCGCCGAGGAGCTCAAACGCTCGGTCGGTGGGACCCTGAAGGTCACGATCGCCGGGCAGACCCAGCATATGGACCTGTTCCGTTCCTTCGGCACGGTGATGACGGACGGCACCTCCCTTACGGTCATCGTTCAGCCGGATTCCCTCGGCGAACTGATGGCGATCGCGGTCCGGGAGCGCCTGACGACGACCGTCGGGCCCGTGACCCTGGAAGAGGCGTTCATGCGCGCGGTGGGGCGCTCGATCAATGAGGACGAGTGAGTCCCCCGCCCCGTACCGGGCCTTCCGGGGGCTGTCCGCGTTCTTCTGGACGGAGGTGCGGGTCCAGTCGCACGAATCGACCGCGATGGCGACCTCGATGGTCGTCCAGGGAGTGCTCCTCGTCTTCGTCTTCATCCTCGATCGCAGCCTCCTTCCCGTCGCTTTCCTCGGCGCGATCATCTTCTCGATGTTCACGATGGGCCAGCGCCTCCTCAACGAGGCCGCCTACGTGCGGATCGACCACAAGGCCACCGATCTCTACCTCGCCTCCCCCCTGACCCCCGAGGCGTTCTTCCTGGGGATGGCGGCGGGCGTGATGCTCGTCTATCTCACTCCGGTCATCCTCCTGTTCGTCTTCGCCGAGATCGTCGTCGGCTACTCCGTGCCGACGGTCCTCCTGCTGGCCGGCACCGGCGCCCTCGTCTGGCTGTTCTCGGCATCGTTCGGATACGTCATCTCGACGTTCTTCCGCGATAACCGCGCAATCTGGGCGTACGCGAGCCTCATTTTCAACGGGTTCGGCGTGCTGCCGCCCGTCTTCTACCCGCTGTCTTACTTCCCGGTGGCGTTGCAGCCCATCGCTCTGATGCTCCCCCCGAGCGCCGCGACCGCACTCCTCCAAGTCTCGATCGGCGTCACGAGCCTCTCGACCGGCGCGATCGCCCTCGCCGCGAGCGCGCTCGTTGCGGAAACGCTCGCGATGTTCCTGTTCACGATCTACTGGGCCCGCCGCAAGGTCCGGGAGGACTAGGCATGGCCACCGCGACGGGGGAGCCGGTCGTCGCCCAGCGAGGCCGCGCGCTGCCCGCGTTCGCCATCATCGGCTGGAGGTGGATCGGCCGGAGCCCGGCGGTCGCCATCGCGCCGATCCTCCTCCCGTTCATCTTCCTGTACTTCCTGAGCCTGATCTCCCCTCCGTCCCTCCTCCCCCTCGAGATTGTGGGGGCGATGCTGTTCACGATGCAGAACATCGGCAGCTGGGTCCTCGGGGACAGCGCGATCTGGCGGATCGAGTGCTCGCTTCAGGACATGTTCGTGGCGAGTCCGCTGGGCCGGATCCGCTACCTGTTCGGGATTGCGTTCTCGAACCTGATCGCGATGGTCCCGGCGCTCGTCGTGCTCGTGGCCCTCCTCTACTTCGAGCTCGGCCGCAACGGGATGGCGTTCACCCCGTTCGCCGGCCTCGTCCTAGTGGGCGCGCTCGCGGTGATGTGGGCATTGTTCAGCGCGGTCGGCATCAGCGTGTCGAGCCGCGTCAAGACCCAGCGCGCCATCTACCCCGTGGGGAATCTCACGTTCACGATCCTCGGGATGCTCTCCCCCTTGTACTACCCGCTCACTTCGCTGCCGCCGGTTTGGCAGGACATGGCGCGGTTCCTGCCCACCACCTACGCGGCGCTCCTGGTCCAGGGGGCCTTCGGCATCACCCCGGCGACGCCCCCGGAGATGGCCCTCTACGCCGGCCTGTTGCTCCTGAGCGCGACCGTGGGGATCGTGCTCGCGCTGAGGATGTACAAGTGGGGGACGGAGTGAGCCGTGGAACCCAAATGTTCATGCCCCCGCGCGCCATGCACCCTGCGGTGCGTCCCGAGCAGCAACACCTCCGACATCTTTCGCTCCGACGCTCCCGACGGCTCGGCCGGCCGTTTCCTCTCCGTTCCCCTCGGGGGTATGGAAGGTAGGAGCACCGATCGATGAGTCCCGACGAGTTCGACGAGATTCTCTCCGCGCTCGATCGCGAGACGGCCCGGATACGCGTGCGAGCCGAGCCGCGACGCTACAACAAACCCGCGACCGTGATCTCGGGGTTCCCCCCAGGGGTGGACCTCGCCGAGACGACGCGGGCCCTGAAGAACCGGCTGGCCACGGGGGGGAGCGTCGTCGATGGGGAGGTCTACCTGCAGGGGGACCACCGAGCACGGATCCGGGACGAGCTGGCCCGCCTCGGCTTCGATCCGGAGACGATCGAGATTTCGGACGCCGCTCTGCCGAAACGCGGACGGCGCGGCTAGGCCCGGGGAGTCCCGCCCGGGGGCGATGGCGGGGCCGATCCGGCCGCGGATCGCCCCCGCCCGGGGCAACCGCTTGCCCTAATATCCCCCCGCGCTCGGCTGGGAGGAGCTCGTATGGCGAACTATGCACACCCTGACGTCTTGGTCGACACGGAATGGGTGCTCGCGCACCACAAGGACCCGAAGGTCCGCGTCGCGGAGGTCGATTACGACCCTTCGGCGAACTACGAACAGGGGCACGTCCCCGGCGCGGTCCTCTTCGACTGGCGCAAGGACATCAATGACCCCGTAGCGCGCGACATCCTCTCCCAGCAGGCCCTGACGGAGCTGTTCCGTCGGGCGGGGATCGACGACGACACGACGGTCGTCCTGTACGGGGACTTCAACAACTGGTTCGCCGCGTTTGCCTTCTGGGTGTTCGCCTACTACGGGACGAAGCACGTCAAGATCCTGAACGGTGGCCGCAAGAAGTGGATCGCCGAGGACAAACCGCTCAGCAAGGACCCCCCGAAGCACCCCGCGGGTCACTTCACGGCGGCGGCGCCCAACCCGAAGCTGCGTGCCTACATGGACGATGTGCGCACGTCGCTGCCCGAGGTCAAGGCGGGGAAGTTCATCCTCATCGACGTGCGCGGACCGAAGGAGTTCTCCGGGGAGATCACCGCGCCGCCGGAGTACCCGACGGAGCACGCGCAGCGCGGGGGCCACATCCCCGGCGCGAAGAACATCCCGTGGGCCCAGGCGGTCAACGAGGACGGCACGTTCAAGTCCCGCGAGCAGCTCGAGGAGCTCTACGGCTCGAAGGGCGTCAAGTCCGAGACCCCCGTGGTCACGTACTGCCGGATCGGCGAGCGGTCGAGCCACACCTGGTTCGTCCTGACCTACCTGCTCGGGTACCCGAACGTGCGGAACTACGACGGCTCGTGGACCGAGTGGGGCAATCTCATCCGAACGCCGATCGAGAAGCCGTAATGCGCTAGCCGCGTCGGGGCACCCGGGGGACCGGGTGCTCCTCCTTCCGGACGAGGAACTGGTGGAGATCGCCCTCGCGTCGGCGGGCGAGCAGTCCATGGCCCGCCTGATCGGACCAGCGCTCCATCTCGATCGGGCTCGTCGGATCGTCCGTCACAAGGAGGATCGCCGTGCCCGGCGGCCGGGCGGCGAGCTCTTCGTTGAGCTTGGTCAGGATCGCCGAGCATTCGATCCCGATCTCGAACATCTCGAGATCCGGTGTCGCCGGCCAGCAGTGGATGCGCTGGGCGTGGATCCGCTCGAGGAGCCGCTCCCGGATCGCGTGCGCGCCCTCCAGGGGGGGTCCATCGACCCGATCGGGACGGAAGCGCACGATCCACCCCGCGTCGTACGGGGAGTCGTTGACGAGCCGCGGCCGTTGGAAGAGCGCCGGGTTGCGCTCCGTGACGGTCCCATCGACGGGCAGGCGAACGGCCCCGGTGTAGCGGACGGTTTCGATCATCCCGACGCTCCGGCCCGCGGCGATCGCGCCCGGGAGGGGCCGGTAGGTCACGGCGGTGACGGGCCCGATGAATGCGGCGAAGGCCGAGATGATCCCGATCTTCGCCGAGGCGCCGCCCGGCTCGACGAGCATCCAGACGTTGTTCTCGAGGTCATAGAGCCGATCCTCGGGCAGAGGGCAGCCTTCGAGATCCACGTGGAGGGGAGCGGTCCCCGGCCCTTTACCGCTTCGTGGGGTCCCCGAGACGGAACCTTTTTCGCGGGTCGAGTCCCTCGCTCCGCGATGCCGGCGTCGACCCACGCTTCCCGCTCGCCGCGCCGGTTCCGCTGCCGCTGCGGCCACCTGCTCACGAACCACATGCAGGTCGAGGGGATTCCGGGCTCGGCCAGCTTCCGTCTCGAGCCGACGGGGCCCTGCGCCCTCTGCGGAGAAGGGATCTGCCGGAAGTTCTCGCCGGGGACCGCGTGAGCCGGCCGCGAGCTCAGCCGTAGGCCGTGCGCAGGAGGTATTCCTTGAACTGGCGCAGGCGCTCGTCCCAGAAGTGGAAGTGCCAGGACCGGGCCGCCTCCCACGCTTCCCCGGCTCCCCAGCCGGTGTGCTCGAGGGTCACGTCGATCCCTTCGGGGGATTCTTGCAGGCGGATGTAGACGGAGGTGCGCGCTTTGGGCTCGTTCATCCAGCGGCCGAACTCGGGCGGTCCGGTCCACGAGAACTGCAGATCGACGTCGGGGTGGATCGTCTCGATCACCCCGGCGCTGGTGAATCCCTTGGGGTCCTTCCACGTGAGCACGTACTCGCCCCCGACCTCGGGCGTGACGCGCGCGGAATCGCACAGCCAGCTCTCCAGCGCCTTGGGCTCCAGCAGCGCCGAAAAGACCATGGGAATCGGAAGCGGGATGGTGACCTGGATCAGGATCGGGTCCAGCGCTTCCTCGACCATGGGGCACGGTTCGCATCGGCGCGTAAAGGGTTTGCGCAGTTCCGCGGTGGTCGTTCCGCATCGATGGGGAGACGCACCGACGGCTCGCCCGTTCTAGCCATATATTCCCGTGGGCCCCATGGCCACGCCGTGCAGCATGGATCGACGAACCTCGGACCCCGACGCGCGCTCGCCATCGGGATCGTCCTCCTGCTCGTGCTGCTCGGCGCCGCGTTCGTCGTCCCCGCGGCGACCGCGCACGGATCCCCGGTCGCCCCGCTCTCGACGCCTACGCTCTCCGATCTGGCACTCGGTCCGCGCGTCGCCGTCCCCCTCGCGGGGAAACTGCCGCCAGCCCCCGTGTCGGGCATACCGTACGTGGGCTCGGTCTCCGTCTTCGTTACGCTGAGCCTGCAGAATCAGAGCCGGCTCGCGGCGCTCCTCACCGGTCTTTCCAACCCATCGAGCCCGGAGTACCACCAGTACCTGTCCGCCCGCGAGTTCACGGCGGAGTTCTCGCCTTCCGCATCGGCCTACCAGCTCGCGATCACCTACCTCAGCGGAGCCTCGGGAGTCCGCTTGACGTCCTACCCGAATCGCATCGGCCTCCTGCTCGAGGGCCCCGGACCGGCGGTCGGCGCGCTGTTCGGAGTATCGTTCGCGCGCGGCGGCGCGTCGACGAGCTCGTACTATTCTCCGGTGGGCACACCGACCCTGCCGGCGCGCCTCGTCGCAGAGATCGGATCGGTAGACGGTCTTTCGAGCTACGGAACGGCGACCCCGGCGACGATCCGTACGATCGCGAGCGGACCGGCCGCGGCTCCGAACGCGAAGGCGGCGGGCTATCCGGCGCCTACTCCGTGCGGGTCGAGTGGGGAGCAGTGCGTCTGGGGCTCGGATCTCCAGGTCGCCTACAACGAGCAGTCCCTGCTGTCGATCACGTACCCGACCCACGAGGTGGTCGCGACGATCCTCTGGGCCGGGCAGAACAGCCAAGGGCAGCCCGTAGGCCCGTACGTCCCGAACGACATCTACGATTACTTCAACCTCACGCTACCGGCGGGGGAGCCTCACTCGACGGTGGTTCCCGTTCCCTACGACGGCGCTCCGATGCCCGGGATCTCCGCGAGCAACGACACGACAGGGTCGACCGGGGAGAACACGCTCGACCTCGAGATGGTCGGGAGCACCGCGCCCGGAGCGTCGATCTACAATGTCTACGGGAACGGTCCGGGGAGCGCCGAGACCGACGGAGCGCTCGCCTTCATCCTGAGCCCGACCGGATACCCCGGCCTCGCGAACGTCAGCGTGATCTCCAACTCCTGGGGCTCGCTGGACTCGAACGACTCGTCGTGGGTCCCGATGCTGCAAGAGGCCCAAGCACGGGGGATCACGGTCCTCGCCGCGACCGGGGACGCCGGGAGCAACCCCTCCAGCAACTACTCGGTGGGCTCGCAGGTCGAATTCCCATCCGTGATGGCCTACAACTCCTTCGGAGTGACGGCGGTGGGAGGCACGGCCCTCACCCTGAACGCCGACCCGAGCTCTTCCGCATTCCTATCGATCATCTCCCAGCCGGCATGGTACGAGCCCCAGTCGGGGAGCGGTCCCATCGGTAGTTCCGGAGGAGTGAGCAAGTACTTCGCCGAGCCGTCGTGGCAGCGCACCTCCGAGGCGAACGCGGTGATCGCGGCTACGGGCTCGAGCGGGCGGGGAGTACCGGACGTTGCGGCCATCGCGCAGGACATGTTCGTGCTCGCGACGACCTCGGGGACCCAACTGACGTACCGCGACTTCGGGACCTCGGTGGCGACGCCCGTGGTCGCGGGACTCGTCGCAGAGGCCGATGCGGTCCTCGTGCGATACCACCAGCCGAACCTGGGATTCCTAAACCCCGCGATGTACGCATGGGCCGACCGGATGGTCCAACCGCCTCCGGCCGGCTCGGAGAACGGATCGGTCGTGTACGGCACGTACGACTCGTCGCTCCCGATGCTCCCACTCTACGACGTGACGCGGGGCGGGAACTACGTGTACC
This sequence comes from Thermoplasmata archaeon, assembly GCA_035532555.1. NCBI lineage: Archaea > Methanobacteriati > Thermoplasmatota > Thermoplasmata > Thermoplasmata archaeon. The sequence continues at coordinate 42,120 of DATKQS010000017.1, forward strand.
CAGCGCTGCCCGGCTACGACCTCGTAACGGGCTGGGGTTCGCTCAACGACTACAACTTCACGGCGTTCGTCCTCTCCTTCAACTACGCGGGTTCCTCCTTCGCGCTCGATGGGGTGAAGGACGTGGTGAACCTGAGCGCGCTCACGGCGACCTCCGTGTTCCAGAACTCCACGGTGAACACGCAGTACAACGCGTCGATCGAGCAAACGCTCTTCCTCGCCAACAGTCTCGGGTCCCCGATCTACTGGGTCCAGAACGCGGTTTCCCTCCAGCGCACCTCGTCGTCCGCGTGGCAGGTCACCGAGACGGGTTCCATCTACTACCCGTTCTACGGGCTGTACCCGGGCCAGACGATCTGGGTTTACCGGACCTCGAGCGGCGGATCCGCCACGCTTCCGACCACCTGGACGATCACCACGAGCCTCGTGCGACCGACCGGTTCCTCTCCGGAGATCGTATTCGATGTGAACGGGCGGGCGGTCTCGACGCCCGTCCCCGGGGCCGAGTTCATCATCGGTGGCTCGGGATATCGGTACTTCTGGCAGGGAATCGAATACACGGACGGCCCGTATCCGAACACCGCCGTCCCGAGCGGTCTCGCGCCCCAGTTCGGGCTTCTGGGAGGTCCGTCCGGCAGCGCGGGCGTCTTCGCCGCACCCACCTCCGCGGCCGTCACTCCGACGTATCTCCCCACGGGTGGAAGCGCCTACGTGGCCCCCGTCGGAGGCGGGGTCGTCCGCACCCCGATCGCCCAGGCGCCGGAATCTGCCCAGAACCTCCGATGGACTCCGTCCGGCGGGAGCTGGGAGGCCTCGGTCGTGAGCGGGAGCGTCGATCAGGGATTCTTCGTGTATTCGACCGCCGACGCGGGCAACCCCGTCAACTTCCAGCTGGTCACGTTCGCCGTGGTGTTCAACGAGACCGGGCTCGGGAGCGGAGCGGTCTGGTCGGTGACGCTCGGCGGGATCACCGAGAGCTCGTCGGCCACGACGATCACCTTCGAGATGCTCAACGGGACCTATGCCTTCTCCGTCCCATCGGTCGCCGGCTCGAACCCTTCGCCCGGATCGGGGAGCGTGACCGTGCTCGGGAACTTGTCGTACGTCGTGCTCTCCTTCGCGGCTTCCTGCACGGGACTCAATTGCGCCTACGCGTACATCCCCGGTGGGTGGGAGATCTACGCGATCCTCGCGCTCGTTGCGGTGATGGTCATCGCGCTGATAGCGCTCGTGGCCGTCCGACGGCCGCGTCGGCCGGTCTCGACTCCCGGCCCGGACGGTGCCAGCGGGCCGGTCGAGCCGATGGTGCCCCCGTACAATCCGCGCTAGGCCCGATCGGGATCGGCCCGACCCGAGGGCGGAAGTGGACTGGTCGGGATTTGAACCCGAGGCCTCCGGTTTGCAAAACCGGCGATCTTCCGAGCTGATCTACCAGCCCTCGGCCCTTGAGGGGCGCTCCGGATTCATAGCCTTTCGTCTGGAGCGCGCGCCGGGCCGGGATAAGGAAATCTACTCCTGACGCCCACCCCGAGTCGCATGCGGCTGAGCGCGTTCTCGATTGTCGACGGCTTCGGCCCGTTCCAGAGCGAGGGTCGGGATCGCCACCGCGAGGTGGTCGCGCTCGCGGAGGCGGCGGAAGCGGGTGGGCTGGACGCGATCTGGATCGCCGAGCACCACTTCCAGGGAGGCGGCATGTGTCCCTCTCCGCCGATCCTCCTCGCGGCGTGCGCCGAGCGGACGCGTCGCCTCCGGCTCGGATCGATGGTCAGCGTTCTGCCGTTCCACGAGCCGGTCGCCCTCGCGGAGGAGTACGCGCTCCTCGACCGTCTCAGCGGCGGTCGCCTGAACCTCGGTGTGGGCAGCGGCTACCTCGCGAGCGAGTTCGAAGGCTTCGGCATCGACCCGGCGGGCAAGCGCGAACGGTTCGACCGTGCGCTCGACACCCTGCTCCGAGCCTTCGCGGGCGAAGAGGTGAGCGTGGACCGCCCCGGGTCGCGACCGGTGCGGCTCAGCGTACGACCCATCCAGCATCCCCATCCTCCCATTTGGATCGCGGTCCAGCGCCGGGAGGCCCTGCCGTTCGTCGCGGCGCGTGGAGTGTCGGCGGCGTTGATCCCCTACGCGACGGTCGGAGGGATCGAGGAGCTCCGGACCCAAATCGCCGAGTACCGCTCCCACCTCCCGCCGGGGAGCCGCGCCGGGGTATCGGTGGGCCTCCACCTCTATGCCGGCGATCGGCCCGATCTCGCGCGCGCGGCCCTGCAGCGCTATCTCGATGGCCGACTCGCGACCCAGAGCACGTTCTACGTGGAGAAGGTCCGAAACCATCCGGAGCACGCGAGCGCGGAGTCGATCGAGCGCAGCGGGTTCGCCCTCTTCGGCACCCCGGGGGAAGTCGCCGAAGGGCTCGAACGGTTCCGCGGGATCGGAGTCGATGAGGTCCTCGGGATCTTCGACTTCGGTGGACTGGAGGCGAGAGAAGCGCAGTCTTCCGCTCGGGCCCTGGGAAGCGCGCGGGCGCCGTTCGCGACGGCGTAGGGCGCTCGGAGCTCCTCCCTGCAGCCCTATGTAGAACCGGAATCATGGATGGCCGATGAAGGTCGGACGGCGACCTGGGCCGAAGCCGAAACATCTCTACGTCCGGGTCGTGCGCGCCGGGAGCGAGGGCGAGGTCGACTTTCCGACGCCGGGAATCGTTCGCCCGTTCCTCGAGCACCTCGAACACGTGGGCCGCCTCGTGGCCCACGGTCCGCTGCGAACCCCCAAGGGCGATCTGCTTGTTTTTCGCGCGACGGACGTCGCCGAGGCCCGACGCGTGCTGCGCACCGACCCTTTCGCGGGGATCCACCGGACGTCCTACGAGTTCCTCGAATGGTCCCCGGCCGAGCGGGGAAGCGGGGTCAATCTCGACCCGCCACCGCCGCGGGGCTCCGGCCGCCTGACGTCCTTGCAGCGGGTGGCGGTCGTGGTCCGGGACCAGAAGCGGGCCATCGCATGGTACCAGGACGTCCTCGGTCTCGCGATCCGAACCCAGGACCCGGACACCGGGTACGTCGAGCTCGCGCTCGGTCTGGGCACGAGCGCGATCTCGCTCATCGCGCCCCGCGCCGATTGGGGGGAACCGTACTTCTCCGAGGCCCTCGGCCGCATCGGGGCCGCGACGGGGATCGTCTTCCAAACCGATAGCGTTCGGGCCCTCGAGCTGCGGTTGCTCAACGCCCACGCCACCGTCACGCAGTCCGTGCGGGAGGAGCCGTGGGGAGGGAGCACGATCCGCTTCGCGGATCCGGACGGCAACGAGTTCCTGGCCTTCGAGGCCCTCTTCCCGAAGAGTCGAACGGCCGTGTCCGCTCGCCGTCGTTCCTGAGGGCGGGGTCTGGATCGGGCCCGGGCTCAGGCGCGACGAGCTTTATCCCGCGAGGTCTGCAGGACCCCGGAGAACGCCCATGGTCGAGATACTACCCGGAGTGCACCTCGTGGACGGCATCGACCCCTCCCCGGACTTCACCACCCACGTCTACCTCTTGAAGGACCGCGGGAACACCTGGACCCTGATCGATTCCGGGCTCCCGGGCTCGGACGTGGCGATCGGCGCCTACCTGGCCCACATGAAGATCCCGCCGACCTCCGTCAAGAAGATCCTCATCACCCATCTTCACCGCGATCACGTCGGCGGTCTCGCGCGAATGATCGAACGGACGAGGGCCCGGACGTTCTCCCATTGGATCGAGGCGGCCTACATCAATTGCAAGCCCGCCTATGACGGACCCGGCGCGCCTCCGGCCGAGCCCGTGGTCATCGACGAAGTGCTCAAGGATGGCGACTCGGTCGACGCCGCAGGCGGCCTCGTCGCCTACCACACCCCGGGACACACCCCAGGACACATGGCCTACTACCAGCCCGAGCGCAAGCTACTGTTCAGCGGGGATCTGTTCTTCGGCGAAAAGGACGGGCTCATCCTCACGGTGCCGGACTATACCCACCACACACCGACCGCACGGATCTCCGCGCATCGGATGTCCCAACTCTCGGTGGAGTCAGTCCTCTCCTATCACGGGGGGCCCGTGCTGAAGAACGGCGCGAGCGCGCTCCGCAAGTTCGCCCGGCTCGACTGATCCGGCGAGGCGTCCTTCCGGGCCGGGAAACCGAGGCCGAGTGGGACTGGCCAGATTTGAACTGGCGTCTCGGAGTCCCGAACCCCGAAGGATGGACCAAGCTACCCCACAGTCCCACGTTGACGGGTTGCGAGGCGGCCACGAGCGCGCGATATATGAGAGGGAGGGCGAGGGGATCCGTGTACCCGGCTCGGGGCGCTCCCTCGTGAGCGTTTCGTGATCCCTCCCTCCTCTTTCTAATCCCCACCCCCCTTTCCTATCCCATGCCTGCCTTGGGAGAGCCTCCGCCCTTTCCCTTGCCGGGAGGCCCCGCTCCCGGCTCCCTTACCTACACCATCCCCGGGCTGCGGGACGACCCTACGTTGTGCCTGCGGTGCCGCTCGGCCCAGCTGCTCTGCGGCAAGCCGGTCTGTCCCATCCTCGTGCGGTACGGAGGCCTCTCTCGGACCCTGCCGATGGTGCAAGGTATCGAACTCTCGGGTTCCTCGCCCCCGGGAGTCTTCGTGGGCCGGTTCGGCTACCCGAAGGTATCGGTGGGGCCACTCCTCAGTCCGATCCACGGGGACACGATGCTCTACGACACCCCGGAGGACTGGGTCGGACGTTCGGTCCAGGAGGTCGTCGGCTTCCGAACGGGTCTCGTCCGCGGGACCCGATCGATGCGGGTCACCGAAGCGGACCGTCCCGCGGGCCTCCTCGAGGATCTCCAGCTTCTGTCGCTCTCGGCCGAATCGCCCGAGGCCGAGGCGACGTTCCGCCGCCCGCCCCGGGGGCATCTTGCGCTGTCGGACTCTTCTCCTCCGTTCGGCCCCACCGCCGCGATCGAGGGATTCCGACTCGACGTCCGCCGGGTCGACCAGCATCTGGACCGGCTCGCATCCGATACCGACGCCAACGCCCGAACCGCCGTCGACGAGCTGTACCACCGGGGCGTGCGGGTCAGTCGGATCCAGCGCGCGTTCAGCGTCGGCACTCTAGGCCGCCGGGGCCGCCGCAAGCTCGTGCCGACGCGATGGAGCATCACCGCGGTGGACGACCTTCTCTCGAAAGGCAATCTCGCGAAGATTCGCCATCTCCCCGAGCTCTCGGAGATCCTCCTCTACCGGTACACGGCCCTCGACAACCGTTGGTTCCTCGCCTTCCTTCCGGGAACCTACCGGTACGAATCCATCGAGACATGGTACCCGAACACACTGTGGAATCCCAACACCGAGCGGGTCGTCATGATGGGGGACCACGAGGGTTTCCACGGCCGCACGACGTACGCATCGATCGGGGGCTGCTACTACGCGGCCCGGCTCGCGACCTCGGAGGCGTTGCTTCGTCTGCAGCGCCAGGCCGGAGTGCTCGTGTTCCGGGAGGTCCACCCCGGAGAGATCCTACCGCTGGGTGTCTGGAACGTCCGCGAGCACGTCCGAGAGGCGCTCGCCCGGCCTCCCGAGCGTCTCGCCTCCCTCGCCGAACTCACCGCACGGATGGTCGAGACCTTCGCCATCCCGATCGAGCGCTGGCTGCGGCAGAGCGCGGTGCTCCACGACGTGCGGACCCAGCGTCGGCTCGAGGAGTTCGACCGCGCGGCGTCGTGAAACGTCGCGAGCGCAGGGTCCTTGCGGAAGGCCGTCTAGAAAACGGTGATCTTCCCGGTCAGGAGCTTCTGGGGGATCGACGGGATCTCGTCGAACCAATGCTGCGCGACCGCCTCGGCCTTGCCCTTGACCTGGGCGAGCTTGACCCCATCCGCCGGCAGGATCTGCAGGCTCGCGACCTGCGGCTCGTCGACCGGCTTGCCGATCTGGGAGAGGATCCGCACGTGGACCTCCTTGACGTTGCCGCCGGTCTCCTTGATGATGTCGTTCGCGATCTGATTGCCGACGATGTTGTAGATCTTCCCGACGTGGTTGATCGGGTTCTTCCCGGCGGACGCCTCGAGGCTCATCGGCCGGCACGGCGTGATGAGGCCGTTCGCGCGGTTGCCGCGTCCGACGGATCCGTCATCCCCGGCTTCCATCGATAGGCCCGTGCAGGTGAGGTAGAACCGACCGAGCTCGGGATCGTCGGCCGTGTTGACGTCGATGACGACCTCGCGGCGGGTCAGCTTCGTGGCCTGGTCCGCGAGCTTGTCACGGATCTGTGCGCAGACGTTCGCGTACTCGTCCGCGTCCTCGATCTCCGAGTCGACGAGCGCGGCCGCGACCGTGAGCCGGATCTTGTCGCCGGAGCGGAATCCCATCACCTTGACGTCCTCGCCGAGCGCCGGGAGCTTCCGCTTGAGCTTGAGCGTGAGGAACTTCTCGCTTTCGAGGACGAGCTTCTCGGTGTCGGAGAACGGAGCGAAGCCGACCCCGAAGCTGGTATCGTTGGAGAGGACCGACTTCTGGTCGAAGACGCCCCTCAGGTCGATCGACCCCTGCCCGATCTTGCAGTCGAACTCGACGTTCTTGTCGACATCGAGGTGCGCGGCGATCGAGCCGACGTACTTCTTCCCGGCATCGATTGCGGTCTGGCGGAACGGGAGCTTCTCTCCGTTGACCTCGGTCGTGGCGCGCCCGACCAGGAGGATGTAGATCGGGCTCGTGACCCGCCCTCCGCCGAACTTCGGTTCGGACCCCCCGCCGACGATCTGGGTCTCGTCAGTGTTGTGGTGGAGGATGCGGTTGTACTCATCGAGGTACATCCGGGAGAGCGCTTGACTGACGGACTCGGAGATCCCATCGGCCATCGAGTCGGGGTGGCCGAGACCCTTGCGCTCGACCAGCTCGACGGTCTGGTCCTCGATATGCATCGTCCGCAGCGGTTCCACCTGGATGTTCCGGGCCATGGGGGTTCACTCGGGGCCGGCGGAGTCGGGGGTCGGTTTAAGGGTTGCGACGCTTAGGGCCGACGCTAGGCGTTGCGTCCGGCGAAAAGGGCCTTCCTCAGGTGGGAACCGGCGGGAACGTACCCCCGGGCGCGGTAGTAGGGGCGGGTCCCGACGGCGCTGGTGACGTAGATACCGCGGAACCCGGCTTCCTCGGCTCTCGCTTCCGCGCGCTCGAGCAGCGCGTGGCCGAGCCCTCGGTGCTGGTAGTCGGATCGGCCTCCACCGGGCGTCCCGATCGCCACCTCCGTTCCCAAGACCTTCAACTCCCGTATCACCGGTTCGGTGAGCGTCCCCTCGAGTGACTCGGAAGGGATGCGGAGCCTCAGGAACCCGGCGACGGCATCGGAGCGTGCGTCCTCCCACGACAGGAACAGTTCCCTCCCTCCGACCGTGGGGTACTCCGTCTCGGTGAGGGCGAGGTCGTCGATCGGCGGGCTCGCCCGCCGGCCCACCTCGCGGCAGCGCAGGCAGCGGCAATGGGCCCCGCTCTCCGCCAGCCGAGCGAGCGCGCGTTCTCTCAAGTTGCTGACCCGGACGCCGCCTGCGATCAGCCGCGCCGGGATGTCGCGCTGGATGCGCTGGATCCGGACCCAGGGAGGCAGAGAGCCCTTGATGCGCGCCAGCACCTCGATCGCGGTGGGAGTGTCGTAGGGAACGAACCGACCGGCCTTCCAGTCGTCGTAGAGCGGGGTCCCGGGGATCACGAGGGTGGGGTAGATCTTCAGCATGTCCGGCCGCAACGCAGGATCGTCGAGCACGCGGAGGGCATCGCGGTAGTCCTCCTCGGGGGTCATCCCCGGAAGCCCGAGCATCAGATGGTAGCAGATCTTCAGGCCCTGGCCGCGAGCGGCGGTAGTGGCCCGGCGGACGTCCTCCGTTCCGTGGGCCCGCCCGACCGCTTGCAGAACCTCCTCGTGCAGGCATTCGACGCCGATCTCGATGCGCGTGACCCCTGCGCCGAGGAGGAAGGGAAGGACGCGCGCGTCGCACCAATCCGGTCGAGTTTCGACCGTGAGCCCGACCATTCGCCGTGCCGCCGATTCATTCGCGAGCTGCGCCTCCGCGAGCGAAGTTGCCGGCGCGCCGTTGAGACCCTCGTACACCCCGCGGAGCACGCTCTCCTGGTACGACACCGGCCGCGACGGGAACGTCCCCCCCATCACGATCACTTCCACCTTGGAGGTCGGGTGCCCGGTCTCCTCGAGTGAGGCCAGGCGCTCGGCAGCGATCCGGCGGGAGTCCCAATGAAACTGGGCCCCCCGCAGAGCGGAGGGCTCCTCCCCCGTGTAACTCTGAGGGCTGTTGTTCTCGACCCCGCCGGGGCAGTACGTGCACCGGCCGTGCGGGCAGCGCGCCGGCGCGGTCATCACGGCGACCACCGCGACCCCCGAGAGGGTTCGGGAAGGCCTTCGCAGGATCGCTCCGTCAAAGCGCGCCCGCTCCTCGGGAGGTAGGCTGGCGAGCCAGTCGACGTTCGAAGGAAGGGTGCGGGCGCCACTGGCCCGCACCTGCTTGAGCTTGATCCGGTGGATATCCTCCGGCCCCATGGGGCCGGGAGCCGCCGTCGCTCTCAGCGCTGGAGCCACGCCCGGGTCTCTCCCGTCACCACGTACGGGGCCCTCTGCAGGTCCGCGATCGTGCGCGAACCTGTCAGGAACATCGCGACCCGGACCTCGTGGATGATCTGTTCGAGCTCGCGCCGCGTCTCCTCGTAGCTCGAGGCGGCGACCCGCAGCACGCCGCCGGCGATCCCCGCGGCGGTCGCCCCCAACGCAACGGCACGCGCGACGTCGAGTCCTGAGCGGACTCCGCCGCTCGCGACCACGGGCAGACCGACCGGGAGGACCTCTCGAACGGCCGCGGGCGATGGGATCCCCCAGTCCCAGAAGGTCCGTCCCAGCCGAGCCTCGCGCTCGGCGCCCTGGTCGACGGCCCTCCAGTGCTCGACGGCGGCGAACGAGGTCCCACCGGTCCCGCTCACATCCAGTGCCCGCACCCCATGGTCGCGCAGCCGCTCGGCGACCGAGCGCGAGAGTCCGGCCCCTGTCTCCTTCACGAGCACCGGGAAGGTGGCCGCGAGCTCTCCGATGCGAGCGAGGGCGCCTCGGGCCCGCCGATCGCCTTCGGGCTGGACCATCTCCTGGAGGAAGTTCAGATGGATCGCGAGGGCATCGGCCCCGATCAGCTCCATCGCCGCCCGGGCGTCGTCGGACGTGATGATCCTATCGCCGGGGGACTGCGCGATGATCTGCGGGGCGCCGATGTTCGCGAACTTGAGCGGAACGGGGTGCCGCGCGACGACCGAGTAGCTGTCGGGGTACTGGCCCTTGAGGATCGCGGCGCGCTCGCTCCCGACGCCCATCGCGACCCCGACGTCGGCGGCGGCATGCGCGAGATTCTCGTTGATCTTGGCCGCGTCCGGGAACCCCCCAGTCATCCCCGTGATCATGAGCGGGGCCCGGAGCTTCTTGCCGAACAGGGTCGTCGACGCATCGACCTCCTCGAAGTCGATCTCGGGCAGGGCGTTGTGGACGAGCTGGATGTCGTTCCAGTAGCGGTACCGCCCCTCGACCTCCCGGCCGAGGACGACCTTGACGTGCTCGGCCTTGCGGTGGCTCAAGTCCAGCCCATCCGCGCCGGGGTCCTTAGCGTCCCGCGGCTCGCGCCCAGCTCCCGTAGTAGACATTCGTGTGGATCGCTCCCGAAAGCGCCCCATCCCGGAGTCCGCTAATAATCCCTGCGTCGGATCCCGCCTCGGCGATTTGGAGCGCAACGTTCGATTTGGCCCGGATCCCCCCGGTGACATCCGGAGCTCCCGAGGGAGGAGCGAGGGTCGCGATCGACTCGGCGGTGATGGCCGGGAGGACCGCCCGTCGTCCCCCGTCGATCGGGCCGAGGATCCCTTCGACGTCGCTGACGAAGACCACCCGCTCCGGGTGGATCGCGCGCGCGATCTCGAGGGCGATCGTGTCGGCCGACAGGATGGAGAACCCCCACGCCGAATCGGGTACGACGTCTCCGAACGAGACGGGCATGTGACCCCGGGCGAGGGTGGCCGCGAATGGGGCGAGGTCGACCCGCTCCACGCGACCCTCATGCTGCAGCACGTGGTGGGCGATCGGGATCGACCACGGGGACGCGCCCGCCTCCACGAGCGCTCGGAGGACGGCGAGGTGGAGGCGGCGTACCTCGGCGCTCACGATGGCAGCTCCGCGCGCCCGTTCCCGGGGCGCGACGCCGGGGGCCGGCGGCCGGTTCAGCCCGAAGCGCGCGGCGGTCCGGTGGCCGAACCCTCCGGCTCCGTGCAAGACGATCAGGCGCCGGTCGGTGATCGACGCGAGTTCGCCGGCGAGCCGGGCCAGCACCTTCGCTCGCAGCTTCTCGATTTCGCGCTTGCGCGTGATGACGCTCCCGCCCAGTTTCACGACGACGATCGGCAGCAGCGCTGCGGTCTCTGGGGGCCGGACGGCCATCGCTCGACCACCTTAGGCGCGGTCGAGCCCCGTCCGACGGTTGAACAGCAGGAACGCTCCCGCGAGCACGAAGGCCACTCCGGAGAATGCCGGCCAGTCAAAGTAGATGAGCCAGTAGATGAGCAGAAAGATGCCGATGCCGCACAGCACCGCCGCGAGTACCACCCACGGGACGGAGACGTGCGAGGTCTCCGCGGTGGAGAGCTCGCTCCCTTCCCCTAGATGCTCGTGCCCGGTGCCCGACATCGAGACCGGCACGATGTCCCCCTCTAAATCGGTTCGGTGCGAAGCGCGAGGGCCCGGCCGTGGAAGAACCGTCTCGACGCGGCCCTCGCCTTGCGCGGTCGAGGCGGGCGGGCCGAGGGAGGCGGGCCGCCCCGATGGGAGTGGGCCGCGGGATCGCCCAAACAACGAGAAGTTTCCCGGCGGAGGGAAAAGGTAGATATGGCTCGCTACCCTCCGACGCCCTGCCCGAGGTCCGGGTAGGCGTGAACGGTGCCATCACTCACACCCGACAGTCGGCCGGCGGAAACGCCGAGCCGACCCTCCAGTAGCCATATCGCCAACGAGGCGGTCTCGCAGGTCCGAGACCCGCCTCGAGGCGGAACCGCTGCGTCGGCCCCCGCGGCCGAGAGGGAGGCCCCCCGACCAACCAGCGATGCGTCGGCCGTCTTCGATTCGCTGCTCGAGGTCAAGGGCGAGCTCTTCAAGGGCCGGCGAGAGGTCCTGCGGGATTCCTACGTCCCGAGCCGGCTACCGCACCGCGAGCACCAGATCCACCAGGTCGCCGAGGTGCTCGCCCCGGCGTTGCGCGGCGATCTCCCGTCCAACCTGTTGATCTACGGCAAGATCGGTACGGGCAAGACGGCCGTCGTGGCCCAGGTCCGTCGGGATATCGAGCGGCGCGACGAGATCTCCGATCACATCAAGTTCATCTACATCAACTGCGGGAACATCGACACTCCCTACAGCCTGCTGCAGATGGCCGGCAACACCTTCGCCGTCAAGGAGTCCGATCGGATCCCGACCGGCTGGTCCCTCGACCGGGTGCAGGCGGGGATGCGCCGCCTCATGGACACTAAGGCGCGCACGGTGATCCTCGTGCTGGACGAGATCGACCGGCTCGTCGTCCGGAGCGGGGACGGCGTCCTCTACACGTTGAGCCAGATCAACACGGAGCTCGCGAACGCGCGCCTCGTGATCGTGGGGATCTCCAACGATCTCAAGTTCACCAACAACCTCGACGCCCGCGTCCGCAGCCGCCTCAACGAGGAGAAGATCCTCTTCCCACCGTACGACGCCCTCCAGCTCCAGGACATCCTGCGCGAACGCGCCAAGGAGGCGTTCCGCGACGGGGTCGTCGATCCGGGGGTCATCGAGCGGTGCGCGGCATACGCGGCCCTCGAGCACGGGGACGCTCGCCGGGCGCTCGCGCTCCTGCGCCTCGGCGCCGAGATGTCTGAGCGCGATCGCGCGAAGCGGATCACGCCGGACCATATCGTCAAGGCGAAGAACCGACTCGAGCAGGACGTCATCATCGATTGCTGCCGGACGCTCCCGACGCACTGCAAGATCCTCCTCTATGCGATCCTACAGGCCTACGAGCGACGCAGGACGGGCGTGCTCACCGGGGACGTCTACGAGGGGTACGCGAAGCTCGCTCAGAAGCTCGGCCTGCAGCCGTTGCACGCCCGAAGCGTATCGAACCATCTCTCGGACCTCGAGGCGCTCGGGCTAATCCGCGCCACGATCGTCTCGCGGGGCCGCGGTGGACGGACCCGGGAGATCATCGTCGATGTGCCGATCGCCGAGACCCTCCCCGCCCTCGAAGAGGACCCGCTACTCGCCCCGCTCGGCCGACCCCGCAACCGCGGGCAGCTGCTGCTGACGAACTTCGACAACCCGGCGCGGACGACCCCTTACTGAGTCGACTCAACCGCCGTCCGTTCGGCCTCGCTCGCGAGCTCGCCCGCGTTCGCGCGACGCCGCGCGCGCTCCCGCCGCATCTCGGAGAGGTCCCGGTCGAGATCTCGCATCTCCCGGGCGTAGCGGCGCAGGCGCACATGCGAGATCGCCTCGAGCGTGGCGATCTCCCGGTCGAGCGTGTCGTCCGAGGCCCGGTAGCGGCTCATGGGGACGGGCCGACGTCGATCTGGGCCTTCTGGAGCTTGGAGGAGAAGTCGACGAAGACCGTCTTGATCTCGGTGAACTCCTCGATCGCGACGCTGCCGGCTTCGCGCCCGCCGTTGCCCGTGTTCTTCACTCCCCCGAACGGGAGCTGAACCTCGGCGCCGATCGTCGGGGCGTTGATGTAGGTGATCCCGGCCTCGAGCTCCTGCATTGCCCGGAAGGCGCGGTTCACGTCCCGCGTGTAGATCGACGAGGAGAGCCCGTAGCTGACATCGTTCGCCACGCGCACCGCCTCCTCGTAGTCGCGCACCCCTAGGACGGACAGGACCGGCCCGAAGATCTCCTCCTTGGAGATCCGGGTCCCATGGGCGGTCTCGAAGATCGTCGGCTCGATGAAGAACCCGCGATCGTACTCACCGCCCTGGAGCTTCCGGCCCCCGATCCGGAGCTTCGCCTCCTTCTTGCCGATCTCAATGAACTCGAGGATCTTGCGTTCCTGGTCCTCGGAGGCGACCGGACCCATCTCGATCTTCGCATCGAGCGGGTTGCCGACGGGGAAGTGCTTCAGTCGTTCGAGCAGCATGCCGAGGAACTCGTCGTAGATCTTCTCGTGCAGGATGAGCCGGCTCGTGGCGGTGCAGCGCTGTCCGGAAGTGCCGAACGCGCCGAAGAGGACGCCGTCGAGCGCGAGGCGGAGGTCCGCGTCCTCCATCAGGATGACCGGGTTCTTTCCCCCGAGCTCAAGGTGGACCATCTTCAGGCCCTGCGCGCCCTTGACATAGACATCGCGACCGGCATCGACCCCGCCGGTGAAGGAGATCGCGCGAATCCGAGGCTCGGTCACGAGCGCGTTGCCGACGACCCCGCCGGATCCCGTGACGAGATTGAGGACTCCCGAGGGGAGCCCCGCCTCCTCGTAGGCCTTCACGACCTCCGCCGCGCAGCCGGCGGTGTTCGAGGCCGGCTTGAAGACGATCGTATTGCCCGAGATCAGGGCCGCCGCGATCTTCCAGTTCGGGATCGCGGTCGGGAAGTTCCACGGCGTGATGCATGCGACGATTCCCTTCGGCTGGCGGATCGTCATGCAGAACTTCGAGCGCAGCTCGGACGGGACGGTCTCGCCGGCCAGCCGACGGCCCTCGCCCGCCATGTACTCCACGAAGTCGATCGACTCCTGCACGTCGCCCCGGCCCTCCGCGATGACCTTCCCCATCTCCTGGGTCACGATCCGACCGAGCTCCTCCTTGCGTCGCTTGAGGATCTCGGCGACCCGGAGCAGAAGATCCCCGCGATGCGGAGCGGGAGTGTCGCGCCACTTCGGGAACGCCGCGTGCGCGGCGTCGATCGCCGCCGTGACATCCTGCGGGGTTCCCGAGATGAACGAACCGACTGGCTCTCGGGTGGCCGGGTTGATCGTCTGGAATCGGGTCCGTCCCGCGGGAGAGACCCACTTCCCGCCGATGAAGAGTCCGTATTCCGGAGCCCTCGCCGCCATGTTTGCGTCCCTCGATCCAGCCGACACGGCCCGGGTCTTTAAGGGTACCCGGACGACCCCGGAACGTCAACGCGGAGAGGGCTCGGTTCGGGTCCGTTTGGGGTGCTTGCCCTGCGAGAGCGCCTTTTCCCCGATGAACGGCAACGGCCGCAGATGGCGTTCTCCTCCCATCTCCTCGCGGAGCGCCTCCGGGATCTCGATGCGGCCGTCGGGCCCTTGGTAGTTCTCGAGGATCGCGATCATCAGCCGGGGGAGCGCCACTCCGGAGCCGTTCAGGGTGTGCAGGTACTCCGGCTTCTGAGCCTGGGCCCGACGAAGGCGGATGTTCGTCCGGACGGATTGGTACGCTTCGAAGTTGGAGACCGAGCTGACCTCGAGCCAGCGGGAGACCCCCGGGGCCCAGAGCTCGAGATCGTAGCACTTGGCGGCCTTCTCGGGGAGGTCGCCCGCGCACAGGTCGAGTACGCGGTACGGAAGGTCGAGCCCCTGGAGGACCGCCTCCGCCTCGCCCCGGAGCGTCTCGAGCTGCGCGTAGGAATCCTCGGGCGCGCTGAAGTTGACGAGCTCGACCTTGTCGAACTGATGGACGCGAGCGATCCCTCGGGTCTCGACCCCGTGGCCCCCCGCTTCTCGGCGGAAGCACGGTGTATACGCCATGACCTTGTACGGTAGATCCTCCGGGAGCAGCACCTCGTCCCGGAACAGGTTCGTGACGGGGACTTCCGCGGTCGGGGCCAACCACAGGTCATCGAGCCGGACCTGATAGGAGTCCTCGGCGAACTTCGGAAGCTGCCCCGTCCCCTGCATCGAGGTCGAGTTGATCAGGATGGGCGGGACGACCTCGACGTATCCGTGGGAGAGATGGAGCCGACGCATGTAGCGGATGAGGGCGTGTTCGAGGCGCGCGAGATCGCCCCAGAGGACGTAGAACCCTTCCCCGGCGACCTTGACACCCCGCTCCTCGTCCAGGAGGTTGAGCTCGTGGCCCACATCGAAGTGCGGGCGCGGGGCCGCGGGAGCCGCACGACGCATCGCATGCTCCGCGACGACGACGTTCTCCTTCGCGTCCCGGCCCGGTGGGACGGAGGAGTGGGGGATCTGAGGGAGTCCGAGCAGGCCGGCTCGAAGGCTCTCTTCCATCGACTCGCTCTTCGTTTCGAGTTCCCGGATCCGTTCCCGCAGCTGCCCGAACTCGGCGCGTCCGGCTTCCGCGACGCTCGCGGGGGCCGCGGGATCCGGTCGGCGGGCCGCCGCGTTCCGCTGCGCGCGGAGCCGGTTGATGTCCTCTCCGAGCGATCGCCGCTCGCGGTCGAGCTCAAGCAGGCGGTCGATCTCGCCGGGGTCTCGGCCCCGGGCCACCAAACCGGCGCGCAGTAGGTCCGGGTGTTCGCGGACGTAGGCCATCGGGTACATCGGTTCCACCCCCGTGAGCCCCGGAGCGATTAACGGTTGTCGTCGGCTCCCGCCGGACGATGCGCTCGCACCGCTACGGCCCCGATCTCGGGTCTCGGCCGGAACGAAGGTGCCGGTCGCGAGAGGCACCACCGCTATCTGAATGGGACCGGTAACGATCGCTGGGTTCCACGCGTGAGCCGCCAACGATCGCTGGAGGAGTTCAGCAGCGGGCCCGGGCCGCTCGTTCCTCCGGTGGTGGTGCGGCGGCCCAAGTACGACGGGTATCCGGAGATCTGGCGAGTCGAGAACGGGAACATCGTCCACCCCTTCGTCCGATCCGGCACGCTTCGCGCGCTGCCCTTCCAGATCGATCTCGCCCGGATCGGTCTCGAGGAAGACCTCCTGGTCGTGCTTCCGACCGGGCTCGGCAAGACCGTGATCGCCGCCTTGATCGCCGCCGAGGTTCTTCGCCGGACGGACGGCAAGGTTCTCTTGCTCGCCCCGACCCGTCCGCTCGTCCAACAGCACGCGGACTCCTTTGGGCGGTGGCTGGGCGAGACCCGTCGCGCCCGATTCACGGGTACGGTCAAGCGGCCCATCCGCGAAGGGGCGTGGGAGAATAGCGACCTGGTCTTCGCGACACCCGAGATCATCCAGAACGATCTTGCGGCCGGCCGGTACGATCTCTCGGACGTCCAGCTGCTCATCTTCGACGAAGCCCACCACGCGGTCGGCAAGTACGTCTACGTCCCGATCGCGAAGCGGTACCGGACGGAACGCCCGAAGGAGGGCCGCGTCCTCGGTCTGACCGCGTCCCCCGGGGGCAAGGACGAGCGGATCGAGGAGGTCGTCGCAGCCCTCGGGGTCGCGAGGATCGAGGCCCGCAGCCGGGAGGACGACGGGGTCCGCGAGTACGTGCAGGAGATCGACGTCGAGTACCGTTGGGTCGACCTGACGCCGGAGGTTCGCGAGATCCGGGATCGCCTCCGGGACGCCTCCCACGAGACGGCGCGACGACTGCAGCGTCTCGGGTACCTGCGCCAGAAGCCGATCGCTTCGTTGACCGTCAAGGATCTAATCGCCCTGCGGGCCGAGATCTTCGCCCGCCCGGGGCCGATGGTGCGCAAGTTCGGCCCGCTCTATCACCAGCTCATCCTGCTCCACCTCTTTCACGCCGAAGAGCGACTCGAGACCCAGGGCGTGGGGCCGTTCCTTCAGTACCTCGAGCGCCTCGCGGCGAAAGAGAAGCCGAGCCGAGGCGACCGTGCGGTGCTGGCGCTCCCCGGCATCGAGAAGGCCCGCCGGGAGGCCGAGAGCTACCTGCGTAGCGGGCGCGAAGTGTCCCACCCCAAGCTCGACGCGCTCGTCGAGCTCGTCCGCGAACAACTCGCTCGTCCTCAGGAGCACCGGCCCCGCATCCTCATCTTCGCCCAATACCGCGACACGATCCAAGGGGTGCAGTCGATCCTGGAGGCCCAGAGCTGGAAGGTGGGCCGGTTCGTGGGCCAGGCCACGCGGGATGCCGCAGACCCGGGGATGAACCAGGTCGAGCAGGCCCAGATCCTGGGCGCGTTCCGGGCCGGAGCGTTCCCGATCATGGTCGCGAGCAGTGTCGCGGAAGAGGGACTGGACGTCCCCGACGTCGATCTCGTCGTGTTCTTCGAGTCGGTCCCGAGCGAGATCCGGGCGATCCAACGCCGAGGGCGAACGGGACGCACTTCGGCCGGGCGCGTCGTGGTCCTCCTCACGCGGGACACCCGAGATGTCCGACATCAAGCCGCGGAGGTCCGCCGCGAACGATCGATGCGCCGGATCGTCCGTAAGCTCTCCGCCGCCTCAAAGATGCGGGGCGCGGCAGGATTGGCCGAGCAGGCGCGCACTCGCCGAGCCCCTCGCCGAAAGCGGGCGGGCACGCCGCCTGCCTCTTAAGCTAGGGCCCGGGGCTGGTCGAGTGCTGAATTTATATCGCGCGCCCGGGGTCCCTCGTCCCGGTTGGCGCTCATGGACCTGCTCGGCGATATCACCGCCAATCTCGGTATGGTGGTCTTCACGGGCCTCTCGTTCCTGCTCATCGCCTATCTCGTCCTCTGGATGATCCATCCAGAGTCGGACTGATCGGAGTACCGTGTTCGATCCGCGGGGTCTGATTGACGTAGTCCTTGTACTCGTAGTCGTCCTCCTCATGGCGCCCTTCTTCGGGCGCTATCTCGGACGGGTGTTCACCGACCGACCCGCCTTCGGGGACCGGTTCTGGAATCCCATCGAGCATCAGCTCTTCCGGCTTATCGGTACGAATCCTCGGCACTCGATGCGATTCAAGGAGTACACGATCGCGCTCCTCGTCACGAGCGCGGCGATCGTGCTGTGGATCTTCGCGCTGATGATCCTCCAGTCCTCCCTGCCTTGGAATCCCAACGGGATCCCGGGGATGTCGTGGGACCTCGCACTTCACACGGCCTCCTCCTTCACAACCAACACCGACTTCACCCACTTTGTCGCCGAATCGCAACTGAGCCTCGGCGGTGCGATCCTGGGGCTTCAGATCGCGCTGTTCCTCTCCGCCGGGACCGGCCTCGCGGTCGTGGTCGCGTTCATCCGGGGGTTCACACGCCAGGACGGCACGCTCGGCAATTTCTACGTCGATCTCGTTCGCGCCGTCACTCGGGTCCTGCTCCCGATGGCGATCCTCGGTGCGATCGTTCTGATCGCGATGGGACTCCCCCAGACGTTCACGAGCTCCGTCACCGCGTATCCCATGACGGGCGGCGTCCAGACCATCTACCTCGGTCCGGTCGCATCCTGGACGTCGATCGAGATGCTGGGCTCGAACGGCGGAGGATGGTACGCGGCCAATGCCGCGAACCAGCTCGCCAACCCGACGGTGCTCTCGATGCTCTTCCAGACGGGGCTGATGCTCCTCATCCCGTTCTCGCTCCCGTTCATGTTCGGCCAGATGGTCCGCAAGCCGAGCGAGGCGAACCCGTACATCGCGACGATCCTGATCGTTTTCCTGATCGCGCTCGGACTGTTCATGTACTTCCAATACCTCGGGAATCCCGCGCTCGGCACGATCCCGGGATTGACGACCTCGGGGAACTACCCGGTCGGCCAGCAGTCGCTGGGGACCTTACCGGAGACCTCGTTCTTCCAGGTATCCTCGATCTACGCCAACGTGGGCGCCCAGGAGATGGCCCTCGGGTCGATCACCCCCGGCGCCCAGATGGTGTCGTTCTTCGGCATGTTCACGCAAAGCACCCCCGGTGGGGTGGGGACCGGATTCGGCGTTCTCCTGGTCTTCTCGCTGGTCGCGGTGTTCATCGGCGGCCTGATGGTCGGCCGGACCCCGGAATACCTCGGCAAGAGGGTCGGCAAGGACCAGATGCGCTGGTCGGCGTTCCTCCTCATCAGTCACCCGGCGGCGATCCTCGTGCCCGTCGTCGTCGTGTTCTTAGCCGGGCTCTCGATCCCGGCGCTGGGAGCGGTCCGGCCCAATCTGCAGGTGAACGCCCACCAGTTCTCGGTCCTGCTCTACGAGTTCACGAGCGAGGGCTCGAACAACGGTAGCGCGATGGGCCCGATCATCGACAACACGGTCTTCTTCAATCTCGCCGGCTCGGCGGTCATGCTCGTCGGCCGGTTCTTCCCCATGATCGCGATGCTCGCGATCGGTTCGCTGTTCTCCCGCGAGGAGCCGATCCCCGCTTCGGCGGGGACGCTCCAGACGAACAGCTTCACGTTCACCCTGTACCTCACGCTGCTGCTGATCATCATTGCCGGATTGCTCTTCCTGCCGGTGCTCGCGCTCGGACCTCTCTCCCAGATAGGAGGCTAGGATGATCGAGCCCACGCTGGAGGAGATCGCGGCGAGCTCCGCCGCGACGGCCGCCCCAGTGGCCCGGAAAGCGCCTCATACCTCCTGGCGCCGCGTACTGAGCGATTCGTTCCGTTACTTCGATCCCCGACGCGAGATCCGCCACCCGGTCATGTTCGTCGTCTGGGTATTCTTCGTCTTCCTCGCGATCCTCACGGCCTTCCCGCGAGCGTTCCCGGACGTGGCGGCGACCTACAGCGCGGGCTACTACTTCGCCCTGACCGTCATCCTGTTCCTCACGCTCTGGTTCGGTCATCTCGCCGAGGCGATCGCCGAGGCGCGGGGCCGCGCCCAGGCGGAGAGCCTGCGCCAGATCCGCAGCGGGATGCGGGCGCGCCAGCTCCTCCCGGACCAAACGACCCGCTGGGTGCCCTCCGATGCGCTCCACATCGGGGACTTGGTCGTCATCGAGGCCTCCGAGGTCGTCCCCCTGGACGGCGACGTCGTCCACGGCGCCGCGCTCATCGACGAATCGATGATGACGGGCGAATCGGCGCCCGCGATCCGAGAGAGCGGAGGCGACCGGACGAGCGTGCTCGGGGGGACCCGCATCATCCAGGGCACGGTGACCGTCCGCATCTCGGCCAGCGTCGGGCACTCGTTCCTCGACCGCTTGATCGGGCTGGTCGAGAACGCCGGTCGCGAACCGACCCCGAACGAACTCGCGCTCGGCGTCCTCCTCGCCTCGCTCACCGCGGTCCTGCTCGTGGTCATCGTGACGTTCGCGGACCTGTCCGGGTCGTCCGGGGTCGTGACGATCAGCGTCGCGACGATCCTCGCGCTGTTCGTCGCGCTGATGCCCACGACCATCGGAGCGCTCCTACCAGCCATCGGGATCTCGGGGATCAACCGGGTCGCGAAGGCGAACGTGATCGCAAAGTCGGGCACGGCCATCGAGGCCGCCGGCGATCTCGACGTCCTGATCCTGGACAAGACCGGGACGATCACCGTCGGAAACCGACTCGCGGTCCAGTTCATCCCCGCCCCCGGGGTCGACCCGAGCGAACTGGCTTCCGCGGCGCTCCTCTCCTCGAGCCTCGACGACACCCCGGAGGGTCGCTCGATCGTTCGCCTCGCCGCGCGGCGCGGGGCGACGGCCCCTCGCCTCGAGCCCGGAAGCTACCAGGTATTGGTCTTTACGGCGGAACGCCGCATGAGCGGGCTCACCCTGAAGGGAGGCCAGGAGATCTTCAAGGGCTCGATCGATTCGATGGAGGCCTACGGCGCGGTGATGCCGCCGGAGCTGCGCGAGGCGGCCCGGGAGCAGTCGCGCTTGGGGATGACCCCGCTCGTCATCTCCGAGAACCGTCGCCCGCTCGGGATCGTCGCGCTCAAGGACGTCGTCAAGCCCGGCATCAAGGACCGCATCCACGAGCTGAAGACGATGGGGATCCGCACGATCATGTGCACGGGAGACAACCGGATCACCGCCGCGGCGATCGCCCGAGAGAGCGGGGTCGATGAGTTCATCGCCGAGGCGAAGCCCGAAACGAAGCTGCAGATCATCGAGCGGGAGAAGGCCCAGGGTCGCCTCGTGGCGATGAGTGGGGACGGCTCGAACGATGCTCCGGCGCTCGCGCGGGCCGACGTGGGCCTCGCGATGAACAGCGGGACGAGCGCGGCCAAGGAAGCCGGCAACATGGTCGACCTCGACAACGACCCGACCAAGCTCATCGAGATCGTGTCGATCGGCAAACAGCTCCTGATTACCCGCGGCGCCCTGACGACCTTCACGATCACCAACGACGTCGCGAAGTACTTCGCGATCCTGCCCGCGATCTTCGTGACCGCGTCGGGCGCCGCGATCGCCGGAGTGGCGTCGCTCAACGTGCTCGGCCTCACCAACCCGGGCATCGCCGTGATCGCGACGTTGTTCTTCAACGCGATCGTGATCCCCTTGCTGATCCCGCTCGCGCTGTTCGGCGTGGGATTCCGGCCGCGCCCGGCCATCGATCTCCTGCGCCGGAACCTGCTCATCTACGGCCTCGGAGGCCTCGTGAGCGCGTTCGCGGGGATCTGGCTCGTCTACCAGCTCTTCATCTGGGCCGCCGCCACCCCGCTCGTCAGCGGGATCGGCGCCGCGCTCTCCCACATCCTGCCACTCGGAGGTCTGTAGATCATGTCCGGAGCTCTCGCGCCGCCCGCACGACCGAGCGGACCCGCCTCCCCGAGCCGCGGGGCGAATGCGTCCCCGGCCGATGCTCCCCAGCGGATGCGCTCGCACGTTCGAGCGGCGGTGGTGATCGTCGTCCTCGCCGTCGTGGTCGTGGGCCTCGGCTACCCGGCGCTGTTGACGGGGGTCGCGGACCTCATCTCCCCCGGGACCGCGGGCGGATCGCTCCTGCACGCCACGAACGGGACCGTCGTCGGCTCCTCGCTCGTCGGCCAGAACTTCAGCCGCCCGTACCTGTTCTGGGACCGGCCTTCGACGAACGATTACATTACGACCCTGGGGTACGAGACCCCGCCCGGGCCGACCGACCCGGCGCTCCGCGCCTTGCTGAACGAAACTATTGCTTACATGGAGAAGTATGGTAACTTCACCGTGAACGCGTCGATCCCCCTCGTGCTCGTCAGCCCGTCGTACTCGGGCGTCGACCCGTACCTGACCCCCGAGGCGGTCCTGGTTCAGGTCCCCCGCGTCGCCAACGCGACCGGCGAGTCGATCGCGAGCGTGACCGCGTTCGTCAACTCCTACATCACCCAGCCGCTGTTCGGATTCATCGGTCCGGCCTACGTCAACGTCGTGAACCTCGACTACGCCCTCGTCGCCTGGACGGGCGTGGGACCCTAACGATGTACCGGCACATCCTCGTCCCCGTCCGTTCCCCGCCCGAGGTCGAGCCGATGATCCGCTTCGCGGCCTCGCTGTTGGATGCGGACGGAGAGATTCGCATGCTGCACGTCATCCCGACGACCACGATGCCGCAGGTGACCCGGGAGTGGCGGGCCTCGGTCAACCTCGTCATCCCGGCCCACGAGACGGCGGCCTCGCTCGACGTCCGGGTCGAGCCCGAGATCCGCGCGAGCGTGGATGTGCCGGCGGAGATCCTCGAGAGCGCCGAGGCGCACTCCGCCGACGCGATCCTGCTCAGCCTCGGCGGGGACCGGCGCAGCCGCAACCCGTTTGTGGGGCACACCGCGAGCGCGATCCTGCACTACGCCTCCGCCGACATCCTCGTGATCAACCGGCTCGCCCTCGCCGCGCCCAAGTTCCCGAGGATCCTCGTACCCACGCTCGTCGGGCGCACTCCGCCCAAGGCGATGCGCCTCGCCGAGGAGATCTCGATCCACAACGGAGGCGTGCCCATCGTCACGCTCGACATCGGCTCGTCCTCGCGATCCGACGAGAGCGAGAGCGACCACACGGCCCGAGGGGTCCCGATCCTCCACCGCCACTCCACCGTCAGCGAGGCCCTCCTCGGACGCCGCAAGCACACCGCCGAGCTGATCCTCCAGGGCGCCGCACGAGAGCGCTACGGCCTATTGCTCGTGGGGGAGGATTCCCACAGCGTGAGCCACGCCCCGTTCCTGACCCGACCGTTCCTGGAAGAGCTGTTCCGGTCGGCGCCGTGCCCCGTGGTGGCCATCCGCGGCTAGCCTCCTGGGTCCCCGGCGATGGCGGAGCTGTGGTTCGTCGGCCTCGGCCTCGGGGACGAGCGGGACCTCTCGCGTCGCGGCGAGGAAGCGCTGCGCCGGTGCGAGCGCATCTTCGCGGAGGAGTACACAGCGGTCCTCGAAGCCGGAGCCCTCGATCGCCTCGCGAAGGAGATCGGCCGCCGGATCGAGCGCCTCGGGCGGACGGACGTCGAATCCGAGCGCACGATCCTGGACGCCCTCGACCGCTCCGAGCGGGTCGGGTTCGTGACGGCCGGCGATCCGTTCGCCGCCACGACGCACGTCGCGCTGCGCCTCGCCGCGGAGCGCGCCGGCCACACCTGGCGCTACGTGCCCAACGCCTCCATCTTCACCGCGGCCTCGGGATTCCTCGGCCTCATGGCCTACCGGTTCGGCCGGACGGTCTCCCTGCCGTTCCCGGCCCCGGGGTTCGCGCCGACCTCGCCGGTGGTCGAGATCGGCAAGAATCGCTCGATCGGCGCGCACACGCTGGTGCTGCTGGATCTGCATCCATCGGAGGGACGGTTCCTCGCGGCGGGCGAAGCGATCCGCATCCTCCTCGAGCGCGACCCCGAGCACGTGGGAATCGCTGCGGATCGAGAGATCGCGGTCGTCGCGAGAATGGGAAGCGAGACGGCCGACGCGTGGGTCGGGCCGGCGCTCGAGTTGGCCCGGACCGAGTTCGGGCCACCGCTGCACGCCCTCGTGATCCTGGCGCCCGAGCTCCACTTCGCCGAGAACGAGGCCCTCGCCCGGTTCCGGCGCCCGGCCGCGGCTAGCTCGTAGGAGCTCCGGGCCCGGTCACGCCGCTTCGCGCTCGCCCCAGTGAGCGACGCCCGCCGTGGAGAAGAGGCGGTCGAGCGCGGCGTGGTAATCTTCGGGCGAAGCGTGGAGGACGTCGCGCGCCTGGGCCTCGAGCGAGGCGCCGAACTCCTTCTCGGTGTTCGAGAACTGCCAGGAGTGCGCGGCCGCGCGCCCTAGCGCAAGCAGGATGCCGTAGGCGAGGCCGCGCTCTTTGCCCTCGTGGGGAAGGGACTGGACCGCCGCCCGCTCGGCCGAGGGAACCCCCTGGCTGCGGAAGGCCCTCGCCACCGAGTCGACGTAGGCGGCCTCGCGGGTGAGGCGCGAATATCGAGGAAGCGCTCCGAGCACCTCCCGCTCCTCCGAGCGGCGCTGGGCCCGCTTCAACAGTTCCGCGATGCGGCCCGGGGCGCGCTGCCCCTCCTCCAGGTACTTCTGGGCTTCCTTGGGGTCGGAGACGATCGAATGGACGATCGTGTCGGCGTGCTCGGCCCACAGGTGCTCGAGTGCTTTGCTCGCGGTCGCCTCCTCGATCTCGAACAGACCGCTCGACGCTCCGAGCGCCTCTTCGATGGCGTGGCGCTCGACCGGCGTCGCGTGGAGCGCGCTCAGGAACGCCTCGCGATCGGAGCCGTAGCAGACCCCGCCGGCCACGAACGTCGGGGTCCGGGTCGCCTCGATCCGGGGCCGGATCTCGCTGAGGTAGGCGGCGATGAGTTGCGCGTCCGAGAGCCGCCCCGTCTCGTACGCGCGTCGAGCGCCCCGAGAGAGCCCGGGAAGCTCGGCATGAACGCACGCCTCCCCTCCGTGGCATGTGACGTTCAGGGCGGCCCCGACGGGGAACTCTCCCTCCAGATCGGGCGTCACAATCCCCTGCGTGAGGGTCGCGAAGAGTTGCCGCTCGCCCTTCGCGCAGCGTCGGCACAGACGGAAGGTGGCATGCGCGCCCGGCCATCCGACCTCCAGGTACGGGCGGGGTTCGCCGGCGTTGAGATGGGTGCAGTCGTACCGGCCGCTCTGCGCGTCGGCGATGAACCGGTACGGAAGCGCGGCGAGCTTCGCGGTCCGGAAGTCCGCCGGGGGCTCGGGCGAACGGCCCATGCACCACAGCCGGGTGGGGCCGGCGAAGAAGTGGAATCCCTTGCGGGCCCAGTCCTGGTAGGCAAGGAGGAGCCGCTCGGGGTCCTCGAAGTGCTGGATGGCGACCTCGGCCTCCCGGGTCGCCCGGCTCAGCGGAGCGAAGGAGACCTGCTCGCCCCCCGGGACCGGGAACGCCACGACCGCCGGCATCTGGGGATCGTGGGAGAACTTCAAAAGCCCGGCATAGGCGCGAGGCAGGGGATCGCCCCAGTGGGACATCCGCTCGAGGCGGGACTCCTCGTCCCGGGCCTCGCGCACCTTCTCGAGGTCCTCCCGCATCCGGTCGAAGCGATCGGTCGGGCAGTCCGGGCCGAGCCGAGGGAGGAGCGGATCGACCGACTCCCGCAGCTTGCGCGCCCGCTCGAGCAGATCGTCCTTGCGTACCCCCGAGCCGTAACGCATCCGCACCGGAACACCGCCCTACGGAGCGAGGCCGGTTACTTATCCCCGGCTCCTAACTTACCGTCGGCACGCATCCAGGAAGTGGCGGAAGATCTCCCGACCGCCCTCGGTGTGCTCGACCTCGGGGTGGAACTGTACGCCCCAGATGGTCCGGCTCGGGTGGGCCATCGCCTGGATGGGGCAGCTCGAGGAGTGGGCGATCGCGATCCAGCCCGGCGGGGCCTCCACCACGTGGTCGTTGTGGCTCGACCAGGCCTGGAACTTCGGAGGCAGGCCGGCGAGGAGCGGATGATCCGGTCGGTCGACCTCGATCTCCACCCGCCCGAACTCCGGAGCCCCGCGCACGACACGCCCTCCGAAGTGACGGCCGAGGAACTGATGGCCGACGCAGATCCCGAGGATCGGCACGTTCGCCCCGTCGATCCACTCGGCGACCTTCCCGAGCGGCGTGTCCGTTCCTTCCAGGCTCAGCGCTCCGCCCGAGAGCACGATCCCATCCGCGCGCAACTCCTCGAACGACGTCGTGTTCGAGACGATCTCGCTCTCCGCCCCGAGCTCGCGCAGCACCCGCCACTCCCGGTGGGTCCACTGGCCGCCGTTGTCGATGACCGGGATCCTCACGGCCGATCCTCCGGATCCCCGGGAGGCGGGGGAGGCGGTCGAAGCTGCTCGTGGAGCCGTTCCACCGACGCCTTGAGGTCGCGCACGTCGCCCCGCATCTGGAGCATCTCCTCCTCGAACGAGGAGAACTGCCCGGTGCCGAGCCAACGCTCCGAGATGTACAGGCCGATGAAGATCGCTCCGACGAGCGCGAGGATCGTCGTGAAGACGAGCGCGGAGATCAAGGAGATCGGGTTCGCGATGATCGACTGGATCGGCAGCGTGAACAGCTGGGTGATCTCCGCGAGCTCGACGCCGAGCAGGACCGCGACCACGCCGACCCAGAAGATGAGCACCCAGCGCGACGCCTTCATCGCGTGGCTCCGACGTCCGAGAGGAGGATGGCGACGGGTTGCTGGGAACCGGTGAGCTGGATGGAACGGGGCACGTCCACGCCGGCCGTGTAGGAACGGAAGAACAAGGTGTTACCGGAGACCTCGAACGCGATGATCGCCACGTACCACGCGCTGCCCACCTTCGCGGTCGTGTAGTACGCGGAAACGTTGATCGCGACCGGATTGCCGGAGTACGAGGTACTGATTGCGACGAGATCCGTCCCGTTCGTCCAGTTCCCCCAGACGAGCGATCCGACCGGCAGTGGAGCGTTCCAGTTGTAGTTCTCGGCGATGCCGATGCTCAGGCTCGCGTAGCGTATGTTGCCGATCGCGTGGAGGTAGAGGTACGAGGTCGTGTTGAGCCCCGGGTAGTCGACGATCACCTCCGCCTGAGTGAAGATCGTACCCGCCGCCGGCACCCCAGAGCCGATGAGGACGGGAGTGAGCACGATCAGGACGAGCAGGATTGCCGCGACCCCGACGAGCGGGATGGGGAAGTAGCGCCGGGCGCCCCGTGCGGTCGTCACGTGCCTTCCTTCCAGCCGCGATACAAATGATGGGGCACGCCGAACTGATCCAGCAGCTTTCCCGCGAGATACTCGGCGGCCTCGCTGAGCCGCTCGATGCCGAGGTAGTACGGGGGCGCCGCGTCCAGGATGACCACCCCAAGCTCGCTCAGGGTCGTCAGGTGGCGCAGATCGAGCGTGGACAGCGGGGTCTCCCGTGGAACGATGACCAGTTTACGTCGCTCCTTCAGGTGCACGTGCGCCGCCCGGGTCAGGAGATTGTCGCCGAGGCCGAGGGCGATGTGGGCCACGGTGTTCGACGAGCAGGGGACGATCGCCATCCCGCGTGTCGGTCGCGAGCCGCTCGCGATCGGAGCGGCGATGTCCGACTCGTCGTACGTGGCGGTCACGTACGGGGCGAGATCGGAGACGCGAAGCCCGGCTTCCTCCTTCAGGACCGCCTCCCCTCCCCGAGAGACGACCAGGAGGACCGAGACCTTCGCGGCGTGCAGCGCCTGGAGCGCGGCGACGGCGATCGGTGCGCCGCTCGAGCCAGAGATGCCAACGACAAGGGGTGCGTCCGAGTTCACGTGAGGTGGTCCCCCCTATGGGGCTAGCTTCTTGAACGACTCGGGCGATAAGACGATTCGGAGGTGGACGGGCATGCATCGGGCGGCGATCATCGGGGCGGGACACACCCGTTTCGGCGTCCTTGAGGCCGGTCCGCGCGCGCTCCTCGCGACGGCCGTCGCCGAGTCCTTCGCCTCCGTCGACCGCAATCTCGAGCGGAACCAGGTCGAGGAGGCGTATCTCGCGACCCTCGGGTTCGGCGGATGGCAGATCGGGAACGCCTCCACGGTCCTCGCGGAAGAGGCGGGGCTCGTCGGGATCCCCGTCACCCGGATCGAGAACGCATGCGCCTCGGGCGGGTTCGCCATTCGCGCCGCGGTCCGAGCGGTGGAGCGGGGAGACCGCGAGGTGGTCCTGGTCGCGGGTCTCGAGAAGATGACGGACGTGCCGAACGCCCGCCGTCGATATTGGCTCGGCGTCTCGGGGGATACGGAATGGGAGCGACTGGCGGGGCTCACCTTCGCCGGAGTCTACGGGTTACTCGCCTCGCGCTACCTCGCGGATCACCACCTCGGCCCCGAGGCCCTCGCGGAGGTGGCGGTCAAGAACCACGAGAACGGGCGGCTCAATCCCAATGCTCAATTCCGCAAGGCCCTCCGCCGCGAGGACGTACTGGGCGCCCCACGCGTCGCGGAGCCGCTCGGGCTCTACGATTGCTGCCCCGTTTCGGACGGTGCCGCGGCCCTGTTGATCGCGAGGGGCGACATCGCCTCTCGGTTCACGGACACGCCGGTCTATGTCGACGGTACCGGCGCCGGATCCGACTATCTTGCCGTCCAAGAGCGCGAACGATTCACCCGTCTCGACGCGACCCGTCGGGCGGCCAAAGAGGCGTTCCGTGAGGCTCGGGCCGAGCGGAAGGGGATCTCGCTGCTCGAGGTCCATGATTGCTTCACGATCGCCGAGCTCCTCGCCCTCGAAGACCTGGGCTTTGCCGGAGACGGGGAGGCCGCGGCGCTGACCCTGTCGGGCGCGACCCGCCGGACCGGTCGACTTCCCGTGAATCCGGACGGAGGCTTGAAGGCCAAGGGCCACCCGATCGGCGCCACCGGAGTGAGCCAGGCCTACGAGGTGTTCGTCCAGCTCCGCCGCCAGGCCGGCGCGCGCCAGGTGCCCGGGGCCGAGCGCGCCCTCACGCACAACGTGGGGGGCTCCGGAGCGAGCGCCGCCGTCACGCTGTTCTCGGTGGGGTGAGACCATCCCGGCGATCCTGCGCGCATCGTGCGTCATCCCTCACTCCGAGTCGGAAGGGCTCCGCGGGTTCGCTTCCGATGAGGACGAGTTCACCATCGGCGTCGCCGCGCTCGAACGGCTCCTCGAGCGGTCCGACCCCGCCCGTGCGGTCGAGACCGCTCACCTCGTCGGTCGCTTCCCGGCTTCGGTGGATCCGTGGATCCCGGAGCTCCTGGGCCACCCGGTAACGATCGTTCGGCACGACGACCAGCCCGAAGGGCTCGTCGCGGCCGTACGGGCAGCCCTGGGCGAGCACCTCGGCGCCCACGCGATCCTCGCGGTCGATACCCCGGCGAGCGGACCGGGCGCCCCCTCCGGTGCGGTCGCCGTCGGGCTCTTGGTCGGGAGCGGAACCGGGATCGAGATCGCGGGGTCACCGGCGTCCTCCTCCCTGGCACCGGAGATCCCTTCGGTGCGAGGCGTCGGCGTCCCCCAACGGACCGGACCCGCCTTTGCGCTTCACTCCAGGTTCGCAGGCGCCCGGGCCACGGAAGCCCACCCGGGCGCCGCGGGGGCCGTCCGCTTCGACGGCATCGAGTTCCGGGCAACCGGGCCGATCGAATGGGCGGGTGACTGGGCGGGCGGACCGGAACCCTCCTTCCCGTACGACGCCACACGACGCGCGGCGACCGGGATGGATCGCCTATTCGCGGTGTCCGAAGGCGCCTACGTTCCACGGCCGCGATACGTGGAGAACCTGCCCAGCCGATGGCGCTTCGTCGCCGAGCGATGCGGTCACTGCCAGAGCATCACCTTCCCGGTCCGGGGGAGCTGCCGGGCCTGCCATCGAGCGGACCTGCTCGAACGGATCGAGCTCCCACTCCACGGGGGAACGGTGCTCGCCAGCACGGTCGTTGCCCGAGGCGGACAGCCGACCGAGTTCGACCACCAGGTCGACGAAAGCGGCCCGTACGGGGTCGTCCTCGTGGAACTCGCCCCGATGGTCCGGGTGACGCTCCAGGTCGCCGATGCGCTCCCGGGGACCGTCCACATCGGCGATCGGGTGGAGACCCGGCTCCGGCGCCTCTACGCCATGGAGGGCGAGTGGCGTTATGGCCGTAAGGCGGTGCCCATGGCCCCCACGGGGCGTTAGCGCTTCTTCGTCTCCTGGGCCGGCGCGGCGGCTTCCCAGGGGGCTCCGACCCAGGCGAGGTACACCGCCCGCTCGAGATCCGTGGGCGAATCGACCGGACGGAGCTCGTACTTCTCCGGAGGAGCGCGACCGGTCTCGAGCGTGCGCTGGTTCAGGAGACCGCGCTGGAAGACGGAGAGCTCGATCTTCGAGCCCGGAGGATACCGCTTCATGATCTTGTCGAATCCCTCGAAGAGGACCTTTGCGCCATCGATCGCGACGATCTCGTCGCCGGGACTCAATCCCGCGCGACCCGCCGGACCTCCCGCGAGCACCGTGCGGACCTTCACGAGCCCGGAGGAGTTCACCGTCTGGATGCCGAGGTAGCCTCCTTCCTCCTCCTCGTCGGGGGGCCGAGGGGCGGGGCCCAACGAGAGGCCCGCGTAGCGAGCGAACTCGGAGAAGTCGATCTCCTCGGTCCCGCGCACGTACCGGTCGAAGAAGGAGCCGAGCTCGAGGCCCGTCGCGCGTTGTAGGATCGGCTGGAGTTCCTCTTCGCCGATCCCCCGGTCGGGGCTGCCGTGCTCCGCCCAGATCCGACGGAAGGCGGACTCGAGCGACGCCCGATTCTCGGTCGCATGGCGGATGTGGAGATCGAGGCAGAGGGAGACGAGGCCCCCCTTGACGTAGTAGTCGATCGACTGGTTCGCGCTCTCTTCGAACGGTTTGTAGTGGTCGATCCAGGTCGCGAAGGAGGACTCCTCTAGGCTCTGCCAGCGCCGTCCCGGGGTCTGCAGGTACGGACCGATCCACCGGGTGAAGCTCTCCAGGAATTGAGCGGGGGTGGCGAGGCCGGCCCGACGGAGCAGCAGCCGGTCGAAGTAGCTCGTCGTTCCCTCCATCCACCAGAGCAGCCGAGTGTAGTTCTCCCGCGTGTAGTCGAACCTCTGGAGGACCCGCGGCCGGATCCGTTTGACGTTGTACAAGTGAAAGTACTCATGCGCGATCAGGGAGAGGAAGCGCCGGTAGCTCTCGGCGGGCCGGAAGGCCGTTCGCGCGACCACGCACGAGGTCGAGGTGGCGTGCTCGAGACCGCCGTCCGGGGTGTCGGTGAGATGGATGAAGAACGTATACCGCTCGAGGGGCGATCCCCCGACGAGGGCGATCGTGGCCTGAACGATCTTGCCGATGTCCTCCTCGAGACGGTGGGCCTCGAAATTGCCGCCTCGGCCGCACAGCACGATCCGGTGAGGGATCCCGCCCGGCCGGATGGTAAGGACGAGGGGGTGGCCCGCATCGATCGGGCTGTCGACCAGCTCGTCGTAGTTCGCGGCGCGGAAGCGCGCGGGCTCGCGGGCGAGCTGCTCGAGCTCGGAGATGACCTGCCAGTCGGGAGGGACGTGGACGGTGAGTTCCGAGGAGACTTCGGCGTGCCCGTCAATGTAGGGGAGGCATAGGGCCGCGTTCAAGAAGAGGTGGTCGTCGGTCACGTCGAGCGCCTCGTCGACCATCTGGTACCCGTAGACGGAGTAGGTCGCTACGACCGTGCGAGCACCTTCCGTGTGGATCCGCCACCGCCCCTTGTCGACCCGCTCGACGCGCAACGGTCGGAGCTCGGGGTCCCCCGCGTGGGCCGTGAAGCGGCCGATCGAGCGTTGGTATTCGGCGATCCAGTAGGATCCGGGGACCCAAGAGGGAAAGACGAGGTCGACGAGGGGCTCAGCTGCGTCGCTCAGTTCGAGGGTAAACTCTCCCCGGTGCTCGCCCGAAGGGTCGGGTCGGACGCTATAGTGGATCTGCATGCTCGCTCCCTCAGGATACCGGCCGCGGGGGACGGGGTTCAGCCGAACCCGGGGAGGTCCCGGTCGCGCTCGGCCGCGGCGGCCCGTTTGGCGTACGGCTCCGACGCGATCCCGAGATGGGTCGCTAGCTGTTTGAACGTCTGCGCGAGCTCCGCCACGGACCGCGCCATCGCGCGCTGCTCCGTCCGCAGATCGTTGAGCTCCTGTCGGAGGGCATGAAGTTCGGCCTCCCAGCGCGCGGGGTCGGAAGCGGGGCTTGTCATTTCGGTGGCTCCGGGGAGCGCGATTCCGTACCGCTACATAGCGGCCGCGTAGGAAGCCGGACTATCGTGTGCCGTCCGGGCCGAACGGGCTCTCGCTGCGCCCGCGCTCCTCGAACGCGATCCAGTCCCCGGCCCCAGGGGAGTAGTCGACCCGTTGGAGCTCGACCACGAACTCCTTGAGGAGGTCGGAACGCGCGGGCCAGAACGAGACGCGGTAGATGTAGATGCCGAAACTCATGAACTCGACGATCCGTCTCAGGACCTCGACGAGGTCCTCCCGGGGCACGGTGACCCGGAGCGACGTCTCCCCCAACATCTGGGCGAACTCGTCGACATCGAAGGGGCGCTCTAGACTGATCAGGGAGATCGGGGCGGAAGTTTCGGGCGCGCCCGGCTTCGATGGAGCGCTGGCGGGCGGGGTGCCCGGTGGGGCTGCCGGGATCGCCGCATTGCTCGGGGGTCCTTTCACGAGCGTGGCGGGGTCCTTGGCCGGGTACTTATCTAGAACTAGGGAGGCGTCGCGACCCACGAACCTGGGGCTCGCAGGAGCTCGGGTGCGGGTAGGCGCGCTCTTGGGCGGGATCCTCGGCCCCTTGCGTCCCGGCTTTGCCCTTCGTTTCCCTACCATACTCGATGCTGCCCCCCGGAAGGCACTAACCGCCAGGGGTACGTAAAAGGTAGGGGGATCCTGGGAAGGGACCGGGGCATCCGAGGCGGGCTGGCTAGCCTGACATTGAGGAATGTAGCGATGAAGGCCATGCGAAACTACGTCACGGGAGCCCACTATTGTAGCGACTTTGACGACAACTGGATTAAGTAGGGTGGGGTTTCATCCCATCCTAGGTCGGCGGGGAAACCCTAGGACCGAAGGAAGAGGTAACGAACATGCCAGCACGTGTGATGAAGGAGTTCCAGGCGCCCCGAGGTCTGCCCCGGAAGACCGCGTCGGTCTGCCCGGAATGTATCAAGGTTATTCCGGCGGTCGTCCGTGAGAAGGATGGCCGCGTGATCATGGAGAAGACGTGCCGCTCGCACGGGTACTTCTGGGACATCATCTCCAACGACGTCGACTTCTACCTGCGCATGGAAGTCTATGCGCACGACGGGGTCGGCTACGAGAACCCCTACTACGACAAGTTCCGGGGCTGCCCCACCACCTGCGGTATGTGCAGCCACCACAAGTCCCACACCGGTCTCGCCCTGATGGACCTGACCAACCGCTGCAATCTGAAGTGCCCGGTCTGTTTCGCGAACGCGAACGCCGCGGGGTACGTCTACGAACCGACCCGCGAGCAGATCCACTTCATGCTGAAGACCCTCCGGGAGCAGAAGCCCGTGGGAGCGGTCGCCGTGCAGTTCAGTGGTGGAGAGCCGACGCTCAGCCCGCTGTTCCTGGATGCCGTTTCCATGGCCCGGGATGCCGGGTTCAAGCAGATCCAGGTCGCCACGAATGGGATCCGCTACGCGAACGAGCCCGGGTTCGCCCAGGCGTCGCGCGACGCGGGACTCCACACTCTGTACCTCCAGTTCGATGGCCTGGACGACGAGATCTACCGGAAGGTGCGCGGCGTTCCGCTGTTTAAGGTCAAGCAGAAGGTCATCCAGGCGGCGCGCGAGACGCACACCTCCCCCGCGGAGCTGGCCCAGGGCAAGCCGGACAAGCCCATCTCCGTCGTGCTCGTCCCGACGCTGGTCGGCGGGTTCAACGAGAAGGAGATCTGGCCGACCGTCAAGTTCGCGATCGACAACCTGGACGTCGTCCGGGGAGTCAACTTCCAGCCGGTGGCCCTCACCGCGCGGATTCCCGACAAGGACCGCTTCCAGATGCGGTTCACGCAGTCGGACTTGGTGCGGATCCTGTGCACGGACGGGCCGTTCGAGAAGTCGGACTTCTTCCCCGTTCCGTCGGTCGCCCCAATCTCGGAACTGGTCTCGATCATCCATGGAGAGGAGAAGATGACGCTGACCACGCACCCCGGATGCGGGTGCGCGACGTTCGCGTTCATCTCGCAGGACGGTCAGAAGATCACACCGCTCCCGCGCTTCATGGACGTCGACGGCTTCTTCGAGAGCGTCGAGGGCATGATCGATAAGTACCGGGACGCCCGCTTCTCGCGGGTGCGCACGGCCGTCGCCGGCGCTCGCCTGCTCCACGATGTCGCGAAGTTCTTCGACTTCTCGCGGGCCCCGGAGGGCCTCAGCGAGAAGAACTGCGTGAAGGTCATCGCCTCGATCTTCACCGAGGGGAACAAGGAGGCCGTCGCGAAGTTCACCTGGCGGACCCTCTACATCGGGAACATGCACTTCCAGGACGCCTACGACTACGATATCCAGCGCCTGATGCGCTGCGATATCCACTACTCGGTCCCCGATGGACGGATCATTCCGTTCTGCTCGTACAACTCCGGTCCGATCTACCGGACGGAGGTCGAGAAGAAGTTCTCGATCTCCATCCCAGACTGGCAGCGCGCGAAGACCCAGTCGGGTGCCACGCTGAAGACCATCGAGACGATGGGAGTCAACGGCGAGGTCATCGTCGACCCCGAGTACTACAAGATCCGGGCGCTGAAGAGCGCCCCGGGGATGTCGTCGACGTAGGTCGGCGCCCGGCGCTCACCGGTCCAACCCCTTCTTCCTTCTCTATTTTCCAGCGGCGGGGAGATCCTCGGGGGGCCCCCGCTCGAACAGCACGGCTCCCGGCACCCGCAGCCGGAGCGCGATCGGGGCCGGATCGGTGGCCTCCGCGCGTAGGCGGCGATCGATCTCGCGCCAGAGCGGGTCGGAGCGCTGCGACCCTTCGGGCCCCCGGACCGCCTCCTTCGGATGGAAGTGGAGCCAACGGAGCCCCGCCTCGACATGCTTGCACGTGCCGAGACCGCGCCGTGCAAAATCGGCGCAGGTGCACATCGCGCTCGACCGATCGGGGTACTCCGGTAGCAGCACGAGGTAGTGGGTGTCGTGCATCGGGTTGCGGACGTCCAGCATGGGGTAGTACGAGCCCGGGTGCCGCCGGATGTCCAGGGGTTCTTCGAAGGCCCGTGCTCGGCGCTCGGCCATGTCCTCCCGGTCATCGCGCGGAGGAGGTGCGCGCGCAGGGGGCCATGCGTCCCGAGCCATCGATGGGTACAACGTCGTCGGGCCTATTTGGCCCCCTCCTCGTCGCGGTTATCTCTCCGGCCCGCTGGTGGGTGCCCCGATGGAGTCCGCGCCGACCGCCCGTCGAACGCCCCGTCGTCGACTGAGCAAAAACGCGCGGGTCGGGATCGGCCTCCTGCTCACCTTCCTCGGGCTCGTGTTCCTGGTATCGCTCCTTCCGACGGGCCCCTCGGCCCTCTCGACCGCCCTCCCGCTCGCCGCCGCTGGCATCCTGGCGATCTGGCTCGGCGGGATCCTGCTCGGCCGCGCGAACGCGCCTTGATCCGGACCATGTTCGGAAACCCCTGGCGTCTCGTCACGGTCGATATCGACGGCACGCTGACCCTCATCCATGGCTGGAGGAGGATCGCCGAGCGGTTCGGCCGGGAGTCGGAGTATCGGAGCTCGAACGCCCGT
Organism: Thermoplasmata archaeon; assembly: GCA_035532555.1. NCBI lineage: Archaea > Methanobacteriati > Thermoplasmatota > Thermoplasmata > Thermoplasmata archaeon. Next base: position 77,472 of record DATKQS010000017.1, read on the forward strand.
TTCCAACGCAAGGAGATCGGCGAGGACCCTCATCTGACGGACCTATTGGGGCTCGCCCATGGACACACGATCGCCGAGGTCGTGTCGGTGCTAGAGGCGACGCCCCGGCTCGAGGGGATCGGAGAGGGGATCGATGAGTTGCATCGAGCAGGTTCCCGGGTGGCCCTGCTCACGCACAACCCACCGTACGTGGCCCGCTGGTACGCCCAGAAGTTCGGATTCGACGACCTGGAGGGTACCCCCGTGCCCGAGCCTGCCCCGGGCGGTCCCATCCCTCTCCCCGGGCCCGTCCATGCCGACAAGAAGGGAGGGCTAGAGCGCCTCATCGCCCGGTTCGGGGTGTCCCCGTTGGAGACCGTTCACGTAGGGGACGGATGGTCGGATGCGGAGCTCTTCCCGCTCATCGGGGCAGGCGTCGCGGTCAACTCCTCCTACCCCGTGGTGGATGCCGCCGCGGACCTCGTGTTCCACGTGCGGGACTTCCGCCCCGTTGCCGAGGGCATCCTCGGGCTTGGGCCGCGGGTGAAACCTGCTCCCCGCCCTCGTGAGGGTTGATATATCACCGGGGTCGACTCCCGGTCGCATGGCCTACGTCCTCCTGCGATCCGTCCATCCGACCCGGCTGACGATGCAGCTGCCGCAGGAGGTGGCGGAGATGATCGGCCTCGACTCGGGCGGCCCCGGTAAGGGCACCGGTCACTCGATCTCCTTCCTCGCTCGTGGCCCCGGCATCGCCCGGATCCTAGCGACCGCGTCCTTTCGAGAGGCCCTCGCGATCGAGGTCGTTCGCGATCGGTTCGTCGCCTCCACCCGACCGGGAGAGAAGTTCCTGTTCTCGGTCCCCGCGAGCCTCCTGCGCCATCTCGAGATCGAGATCGGGGTCCGCGGTCCCCAGCTCGGTCGGGGCACGGACGACCGCATCCTGTTCCTCATGCCCGAGGACGAGTATCATGACGCATGTGCCTCCCGAAGCAAGGGGGTGCCCTGGGCCGGTCCCCTCGGGGGCGGCCGAGCCCACATCTACGTGGTGAAGGCCGTTGCTCCGCTCCCCCGCGGCCTCGCGCAGCTGGCGGAACTGGAGCGCCGGATCGAGGAGGAAGAGTGGCGACCGGGGGTCGCCGCCCTCCAAAAGGTCGGGCGCGCCCGGTGAAGCCGAGACGGGCACGGCCGACCCTTCTTGGAAGGTATTAATAGAGTCCGACGGGATGTAATCATAGATGAGCCGGTCCAACCGCGGCCACCGCCGCTCCGCTCGCTCTGCGAGGGGTCCCAAATCCAGCGGGGGCGCCCACTCCACCCCTCATCCCAAGCCGACGCGCGCGGCACGTACCCCGAAGGTCGCCCGGACCACCGGGTCGGTCGCCCCGCCTCGGGCCGCGGGACCCACGGCCACGGACGATGCGCTCAACTCGGTCATGGACGCGTTCTTCGGCCCGGTCGACCACGATTCCCTCGCGAAGGCGATCCGCCGATCGATCGGTCACGACGGGATGCGGCCGGAAGACGCCCGGACCATCGCTTCGCACGTGCTGAACTTCTTCGGGTTCAACGCCCGCATCATCGACAACGTCCTAGAGCCGGACGACCGCGACACGTTCTACATGCTCGAGGACAGCGGGATCCTAGAGACCGAGCGGGACGAGACCACGCTCTACGACGGACGGGAATGGCGCATCCATTACTGGATGTTCCGCAAGGAGCGGATCTTCGGCCTCGCCCGCGAGGAGACCGAAGCCATGGTCGCCGCGGGCGAGCAGGACGTGATCTATTCGACGAACCTGAACCGCGCGATGGCCTTCCGGCTGCCCCACGGGGAGACGGGCACCGGGCTCGCGGCCCATGCGGTCTATCACGAGCTCACGGACGACATCTGGATGGAGCGCCGGCAGAGCCCGGCCGTCGCCCCCGAGGTGGAGGTCGAGGTCCCGCCCACCCGACGTCGCTCCAAGAAGGTCCTCGCCGCCGACTGAGTCTTCGTCTCCCGGGCCCGGCCAATCGTTAATCGCCGGGTCGCGTCCCGGTCGGTGATGCGACGCTTCCTCCTCCTCACCCACCGCGTTCCCGTGCACGGGGAGTTCACGCTCAACGACCTCGCCGGAGGAGGAGGTCGGATCGACGAGATCGCTCGCGTGGTGTCTACCGCATTCACCCTGTCGAACGACCTGCGTAGGGACACGGAGCTGACGATCGTGTTCCCGGCGGCCTCCCCTACTGAGGCGCGGCGCATCCGGCTCGTGGGCTCGCGCCTGCGCCACCTCAATCCGGACGAGCGATCCACCGCCGCCCTGCTCAAGAACGCGCTCGTCCGATCGATCGCGTTCCCTTCGGACTTCGAGTCCTCCCCGGGACTGATCGTTGCGGCGGCGGATCCGGTCGAAGAGCTCCGACGCTTCCTCGATCTCCCGAACGTGGTCTGGCTCATCGAAGGAGGGGGACCGCTGCGGGAGTGGAAGGGGAACCCCGCGGAATTCTCGGCGGTGCTCTGCGACCCGTACGACCCGACCGACGGAGAGCGGGAAGTGCTCGCCACGAGCGGAGCGGTTCCGGTCTCCGTCGGACCGCGCTCGCTCCGGTCCTCCCAGGTGATGGATATTGTCCACAATGAGCTCGATCTGAGGGAAGCGGCCAGGGAGCCCCCGACCTAGTGCGCGGGAAGCGCCTTCGAGGCCGAGGGCGGTCGGCCGAGGGCATCCCGGACGGATTGCGGTTTGAGGCCCCCGACCACCGCGGTCAGCCGAATCACTTCGCGAGGCTCCTCGTGCGTCCGGGTGCCCACGACGATGTCCCGCGGATTGCCGAGCCTCAGTCGGAAGCTCTCCAGCAGCCGCTCGAACGTGTCGAGGGTCATGTTGGAACCCCCATCCATGTGGATCAGCGCCGAGGGCCGATCCGTCAGCTCGTAATCGAGCAGGGTCTCGCGCATCGCTTGCTCGACCAGGCGCTCCGGCTCGGAGTAGTGGCGTTCTCCCCAGACGAGCGTGGATAGTCCGGCGGCTCCGAGGTGGGTCTTGATGCTGGCGACGTCGACGTTCATCTGGGAAGGGTACTCGACCATGTCCACCAGGCTCGAGACGAGGCCGTGAACGTAGGCGTTGCGCAGGTGGAGCACGCGCGGGAACGGTAGGCCGCGGAATCTCAGCAGCTTCTCGTTGGAGAGCGCGAGGAGGAACCCGCCCATCGCCTCGAGCTCCGCGAGGCTCTCCTCCACGTTCTCCCGCCGGCCCGGGCTCGCGAGCTCGTGGTGGAAGGGGAGGAAAGCGACCGGGACGGGCATCGCTCCGGTCTTGCGCAGTTCCTGGGCGAGGTAGGGCAGCAGCGCGCTGCCGGTGCCGCCGCCGAGCCCGGCGAGGAGAAAGACGATCTCAAACTCGGAGACGCGCCGAAGGATCTCGGGCGTATTGTCCTCCACCGCACGCCTCGCCGCGAGCCGGTTGCCTCCCGAGCCACGGCCCTTGAGCTCGCGCGCCCCGATCAGGATCCGTTGCGGGATGTCCATCCCATCGAGGTGGCGGGCGTCGGTGTTGATCGCGAACGATCGGACTCCGGGCAGTCCCAGGCTGAGGAGGTCGCGGACGGCGTCGCCGCCGGCACCTCCGAGCCCGACGATCGCGAAGGAAGGGTCGGCATGGAGGGCGGCCCAGGCGTCCGGGGAGCTATCGAGCATGGGCCTTCGCGCCTAGGTCGACGAACTTCCGCCGGCCGTCGCGCGCGCTTCGGAGCGGGGGACGCGCGCGGGAACGGAAGGGTGCTCGAGCCGCTGACGGATGTACTCGCGGACCGCGGAGCGCACCGCGTCGTCGACCGACACCGAGTTCCCATCGCGCACGAACTCTTCGAGCTCGCGGTTGTCTTGGCGGGATAGTTCAACGACCACCTTGCGCACGTTCGGTGGCGGGAGATGCATCTCTACGTACCGCTCGAGACCTTCGCGGATCGTATCGGAGATCGTGGCCGTGCCGGTCGTCTTCTGGATCTGCTTGAGCTTCTCGACGAGATCCTGAGGAATGCGGACGGTCACCCGTTCTGACGTATCGGTCATGTTCGTCAGACACCATTGCTCCCTTTGTCAGACGAATGGCATATCCTTCCCGAGGCTTAAACGTTTGTTTGGATGGCGTTCGCTCGAGGGCTCCCCGCCGAGAAGCTTGGGCGAGCGAGCAGCCCTCGGGCCGAGGAGGAACGCGCTCTCGACCGGCGGAAGGCCGGGCTCTCGCTCGAACGAACCCGATCTCAGTGTCCGTAGCGTCGCTGACGGGTCTGGAACGTTCGGATCGCCCGGAGGAAATCGAGACGTGTGAGGCCCGGCCACATGACGTCGGAGAAGTACAGCTCGCTGTAGGCGGACTGCCACAGCAGGAAGTTGGAGATTCGTTCCTCCCCGCTCGTACGCAGAACGAGATCCGGATCGGGCAGGTCCGAAGTATAGAGATGATCGGAGACCATCTTCGCATCGATGGTTTCCGGATCCAGGCGTCCGGCCCGAACCTCCCGGGCCAGGACCCGGATCGCCTCCACGATCTCGTCGCGGCCCCCGTAGGCGATCGCCACGTTGTACCGGTAGCTGTCGTAGTCCTTGGTCGCCCGCTCGGCCACCTCAATCGCGGCTTGGACCCGGCGAGGTAGAATCTCCCGGTCTCCGATCGATCGGACCCGGATGCGGTAGCGGTGCACGCGCTCGTCCACCGCGATGTCGCGGAAGCTCCTCTCGAACAGGTCCATGAGGTCGTCGACCTCTTCCGGGGAGCGGGAGAGGTTCTCCGTGGAGAGCGCGAAGACCGTGAGGACCCGGATTCCCACCTCGAGGCACCAATCGAGCAGCTCTTCGATCTTGTCCTTCCCCTTCACGTGACCTTCGGCGGTGAGCATCCCGTGCGCGGAGGCGAAGCGGCGGTTCCCATCCATGATGATCGCAAGATGTCGTGGGACCGGGCTCTTCCGAATGAGCTCCAAGAGCCGCCGCTCGGTCGCCTCTCGCAGGGCCTCCCCGAAGAGGCCGGAGAGGGACTTCGAAGTCGGGGGATCGGGCGCGGTCACGCTAGGTGGAGGGGACACGAGGAATAACGGTGCTGGGAGCGCCGACGCGGGGGGGAGCGCCCTGGTCGGGAGTTTCGGCACCGGGGGCGCACCCGCGGAGCCTTCGAACCCGAGTCCCAGGCTCGACAGACCTAGATCCTAGACCACTAGACTACCAGGGCAGCAAGGAGGCGTACTCGCACCATGCTATGAACCTTACCACCGTCGGCGCCTCGAACGCGTGCCCGGCCAGATTCCGCGGGCGGGGCGTGCCCATCGAGCCGTTGCGTTATGTATCGGTTCCGGCCGTTGATTCGAGGCGGAACGGACCATGACGACCTTCACGGCGTGGCTGCTCGCCATTCTGGCGGTCATTGGCCTGTTGCTCGCGCTCGACCATCTCGGAGTCGACGTCGCGGGCTCGATCTCCTCCGGCGTACACGCCGTGGAACACGTGCTCAACCGCCCGCTGTAGGCGCCCGCACCCTCGCCCTACCCGCGGGCGAGGACCCGCATGACCGCATCCAGGAACGAGGAAGCGCGGATGTCCGGTTCGAGGTGATGCTCCGCCATCTCGGTAAGAACTTCCGCCTCGTGTCCGATCGGCGGCACCAGCGCGGTCAAGAGCCCGAGCCGCCGTCCCGCCTCGATGTCCAGCCAGCGGTCCCCAACGATCGCGCTCGCGGCGAGATCGATGCTACGCTCCGATCGAGCGCGTTCGAAGAGCTCCGTTCTCGGCTTCCGACACTGGCACCCGGTCTCGGGCGCGTGGGGACAGTAGTAGAATGCATCGATCCGCGCGCCCGATGGGGCGAGCAGCTCGTTGAGCCGGTGGTGGATCGCCTCCACGATCTCGCGCGTGTACAGGCCCCGCTCGATCCCGGATTGGTTGGTGACGCACAGGATCTGGTAGCCATGATCGCGGGCGAGCCGCAGCGCCTCCCCGACCCCCCGGTACACCTCGAGACGCGCCGGGTCCGCAAGATAGTGAAAGTCGGGAACGAGCGTGCCGTCCCGATCGACGAAGAGGGCCCGGGCCCGTCGATGCTCGACCGGGCGCTGCGCCACCGTCGGGACCGTCATCGGGGAGCGGAATTCGACCGCCCATAAGGGTTCATCCCGTCGTGGCGATGCCGGGCATCGCCCATGCCGGCCGCATTCGTGGATCGAACGGCCGCGACCGGATTCGACTCCGCGTTCCCCCGAGCCGTCGCGCAGCTCGCGGAGGACGGTCCGATCACCGTCCTGTTCTCGGGCGGGCTCGACTCCTCGCTCATCGCGTGGGAGCTGCGCGAGCGCGAGGAGACCGTACTGTGGTCCGTGGGCCAGGAAGGGAGTCCCGACCTCGAAGCGGCCCGCTCGGCGGCTGAGGTGATGGGATTGGCCTGGCAACACGCGACGCTGACCGGGGCCGACGTCGAGGCGGCGCTCGAGCGCTTCGCGGTGGAACTACAGGGCGCCGAGGGCCCTCCGCTCGACGTGGCGGTCGCATTCGCGCTGGCGCTGGATCGGGCCCCGACGACCCGCGTGCTAGCCGGACAGGGGGCCGACGAGCTATTTCTGGGGTACGCGCATTTTCGCAATCTCACCGAGGAGCAAGCGGCCCGACGGGCGGAAGCAGACCTGCGGCGCCTCGTCGACTCGGAATGGCCCCGGGCGCAGCGCATCGCGGAGCGCGCGGGCCACCTCCTCGCCGCGCCGTTCTTGGAGCCGGACGTGGTGCGCGCGGCCCTCGAAACCCCGCTCGCGGAGCGCATGCCGGGCGACGTTCCCAAGCAGTGGCTGAGGGACTGGGCGATCGCCCGTGGGCTCGCTCCGGAGATCGCATCGCGCCCGAAGCGAGCGATCCAGTACGGCTCCCGGGTCCAGCGCCTCCTTCGAGAGCTCCGACCCCTATCGCGAAGCCGTTAAGGTCCCTGCCCCGTCGAGGCCCCGGGCGGTCGCGTTGCTCGGCACTCTTACCGCAATCATCGGCATCCTCGCCACGGTCGCTCTATCGTGCGCGGCGGTGCTCCTCCGATCGCTGACGCCGGCGGCCGGCGCGGTCGCGGCCGTCTTCGGCTCCTTCATCGTCGTCGTCGGCGGGTTTGCCTTCCTCGCGCTCCTGATCCTCTTCGTCCTCGCCGGATCCCTCGCGACTCGGTACCATATCGCAGAGAAGACCCGGGACCACCTCCAGGAAGGGCAGCATGGCGAGCGAGGGATCTCCAACGTCCTCGCGCACATCGTCATCCCCACGATCCTGGTGGGGATCTACGGACTGTCGCCGAGCGCGCTTCCCGCCTCGGCCCTCGCGTTCCTGTACACCGCGGCGCTCGCCTTCGGTGCCGCCGACACCTTCGCGAGCGAGTTCGGAGTGCTGGCCGGCCACGCCCGAAGCATCCTCTCGCTGCGCCCGGTGACTCCTGGTACGAACGGAGGCGTCTCGGCACGCGGCGAGGCCTGGGCGCTCGTGGGCGCCGCCACCACCGCCGCGATCGGGTTCCTCCTCTTCTCCCTCTTTTCCGCTCCCACGCCGCCGGTGGCGCTGTTCGTGATCGGTACCGCGCTCGCCGGGTTCGTCGGCTGCCAGATTGATTCCGTCCTCGGCGAGACCCTCGAGAACCGGGGCTACCTCACGAAGGGGTCGACGAACCTACTCGGGATGGTCTCGAGCGTGCTGATCGGCGGCGGCATCCTGGTCGCCGCGGGAGGGCACCTCTGACGCGTGCTCGGCGGCCTCTTCGCGGAAGCGTCGTCCTGCTCTCGGGGGGCATGGACTCTGCGACGTGCCTCGCGCTGGCGTCCCGGGAATCCCCTCCGGTGCACGCCCTCACGGTCGTCTACGGTCAGCGCCACATGCGCGAGATCCGCTGCGCTCGGGCTCTCGCCCGGCACTACGGGATCGAAAAGCACTCCGTGCTCGACATCCCGATCGGGCCGCTCCTCGACTCCTCCTTGACCGATCGCCGCCGGCCGCTCCCCCGGGCCGGGAAGAGAGGCCGAAGTGCCATCCCCTCGACGTACGTCCCCGCTCGGAACACGTTGCTGCTCGCGGCGGCGCTCGGTTATGCGGAGAGCCACCGGCTCGCGCGGATCTACCTCGGGGTGAACGCGATCGACTACTCGGGCTACCCGGACTGCCGGCCGGAGTACCTTCGCGCGTTCGAGCGTCTCGCCCGGCTCGCCACCCGGGTGGGCGTGGAGGAGCACCGGTCGATCCACATCCGTGCGCCGCTGCTCCGAAAGTCCAAGGCCGACATCGTTCGCTGGGGGGAACGGCTCGGAGTCCCGTGGCGACTCACATGGAGCTGCTACGCCGGCGGGGCGGAACCCTGCGGGGTCTGCGACTCCTGCCGACTGCGCGCCCTTGGGTTCCGGGAGGCTGGGGTGCGCGACCCGACCGTCCCTACGGGTCGAGCGGCGTGACCTCGGATCCGCAGAACGCGCAACGCTTCGCTCTGCGGTTGATCGTGGAGTAGCACTCGGGGCACTCCCGGGTCGTGGGCTTCGCCGCGGGGGTCCGGGCGGTCCGCCTACGCTCCACCCGCAACATCGGATAGACGATGATCACGAAGACCACGCCGAGCACGATCAGGAAGTTGATCAGGTCCTGGAAGAGAACCCCGAACGTGAAGGTGCTCCCGCCGACCGTGACGTTCCCGACGTTGTTGAGATTCCCGTGGAAGACGAGTCCCACGGCGGGGCTGATCACGCTGCCGGTGACCCCGCCCACCACGGTCGTGACCGCGATGCCGACGACGATCCCCACGGCCATGTTGGCGAACGAGGGGTTGCTGGCGAATTTCTTGAAGTCGGCCCACACCCCCATCGGATTCTTCGGAAGGGCCGTCCCCTCCGCCGGACCCGAGGGCCGGATTATAGACCCTTGGTTGTGACGTCGGGCGCGATCACATCGAGTCGAGCCGTGCGATGCCGAGGAGCTCGAGCGCGTTCCCGAGCGTCTGCCGGGTGGCGGCGACCAGCGCGAGCCGGCTCGGGCGATCCTCTCCCGACGTGAGCACGGGCACGGCGTGGTAGAACCGGTTGAACTGATCGGCGAGCTCGTGGGCGTATCCCGCGATGGAGTGGACGTGACCGGTGCGCGCGACGTCGCGGACGACCCGCGGGAAGCGGGCCAAGATCCGGATGAGCGCCTGCTCCTCGACCCCGAGGAGCCGCTCGACCGAGTAGGTGCTCCCGGGGTGCTGCTCCTCCGAGCGTTCGAGGATGCTCGTCGCCCGCGCGAACGCGTACTGGATGAACGGGCCGGACCGGCCCTCGAAGGACAGCGCGTCCTCCCACTGGAAGATGACGGGTTTCTCCGGGGCGACCCGGACGATGTGGTAGCGAATGGCACCCGTGGCGACCGCTTCCGCGATCCGTTCGAGGTCGGCCCTTCCGAGGTCGGGTCGGCGGGCGATGACCTCGGCGCGAGCCCGCTGAACGGCCTCCTCGATGAGCTCGTGCAACCAGACCGCAGTCCCGCCCCGGGTCGACATTCGACCCCCTCCGGGCACGGTGAGGTCCTGGTAGATCACGAACGTCGGGCGTCGCGACTCGCCGATCTCGGCGAGGAGCGCGTCGAGGGTCTTGGAGTGGAGCTGGTGATCCTGCCCGAGGACGTCGATCACGCGCTCGAAGCGGGCAAACTTGGACAGGTGGTAGGCGATGTCCCGGGTGACGTAGAGGCTGGTGCCGTTGGCGCGGGTGTACACGACGGTCGACGACTCCTTCGGGAGCCCGTACGCCGAGACATCGATCGCTCCGGCTCCGTTCGGCTGGCGTGCGGCGTGGGGCGCTCGGTCCAATCGCTCGATCACCCCGTCGACCGAGTGATCGTGCAGGAAGGATGACTCCCAGACGAACTCATCGAACCGGATCCCGATCCGGTCCAGCGCCGCCAGCATTCCAGCGAGGATCTTCTCGATCAGCTCGCGGTGGAGCGGCGGCGGGTCTCCGGATTCGATCTGCTGGACGAGGGCCGCGACCTCGGTTTGGGCGTCGGGATGTTCCTTGAGGTACGCGTTCACGAACGGATACGGGCGTCCCAACCGCGCGTCCTCGCTCATGCCCTCGGGGGGGGACGCGGCGGCTCCGACGGCGATCTCGACCGGCCACTCCGACGGCGGCTTCGACCAGATCCACGTGATCATCGCGGCCTGCCGTCCGAGATCATCCACGTAGTACTGGGTCGTCAGCGGAGCGCCCGAGGCGCGCAAGACCCGAGCGAGCGTGTCTCCGACGATGCCGTTGCGCACGCGGCCAATGTGCAGCGGGCCGGTGGGATTCGCGCTCGTGTGCTCTACGCACGTGATGGTAGAGGTCGGCTCTCCGTGGCCGTAACGCTCGGCGCGCGCGAACACCCGGGAGAGCGTCTCGGTCGCCAGGAGCGCGGGGTCCACCCGGAGGTTCACGAAGGCGCCGGTAGAGGACACCGAGGCGACCCCCGGGATCGGAGAAAGGTGCCCGACGAGCGATCCCGCGAACTGCTCGGGAGCCTGCCGGAGGGTCTTCGCGAAGCGATGGGTCGGAAGCGCGATGTCGCCTTCCGCACCCCCGTCCAGATCGAGCATGGCCCGAAGTGCCTCGGGAGTGGTAGTGGCCCCAGCGTCACGGCAACCTTGGACGAGCCCGTCCACGATACGGTCGAGCAGCGCCGACCAGGGGTCGGGCGAGAGTTCGTTCGTCGGCGGTGACATTGCTTCGCACTCGTGGGGAGAACGCTTTAGCGGAAGGCCCGCTTTAACGATTCTCCATGGCGGGGCTTCTGCTCGTTCGGTACGGCGAGCTCGGCCTCAAATCTCCGCCGGTACGCCGCCAGTTCGAGCGCCAGCTGCGCCGCAACGTGCTCGACCAGTTCGTGGCGGAGGGGATCACGGGGCGATTGCGCTCCGACCGGGGGCACCTCTACGTGGAGGTCGACGATCCGGTGCGTGCGCTCCGGGTGCTCCGTCGCGTGTTCGGAGTCACCAGCGCGAGCGTGGTACACGAGGTACCGACCGAGCGCACCGCCGTCCGGGACCGCCTCCTCGAGCTCGCCGACCCGCTCCTGACCCCGGGCATCTCCTTCGCCGTGCGGGCGCGACGGACGGGAACTCATCCGTTCACCAGTCAGGAGCTCGCTCGGGACCTGGGCGCCGACATCATCGATCGGTTCGGCGACCGAGGTCTCAAGGTGAACCTGGATCACCCCGAACTCGAGCTGTTCGTGGAGGTGCGCGGACCTCGGACCTATCTGTACCTTGGACGGGAATCCGGACCGGGCGGACTTCCCTTGGGCGTTGCCGGCCACATCGTCGCGCTCGTCGACGGTCCCCGAGGCGCGCTCGGAGCGTACCTTCTGATGAAGCGGGGCTGCCGAGCGGCGATCGTGGAGACCCCGTCGGGCGCGGAAACGGTCGAGCGCGTGCTCCGGGTCTTCGATCCGCACCTGCGCGTCGAGCGCTCCGCCGCCGATCCGGAGTCCTGGGAGCCGGCACTCGCCCGGCTCGCTGAGGAATCGAACGCCGATGGGGTGGTGTTGCCGATCGATGTCGCCGGGTACGTCCTGGCCCGCGAGCGCTGGGGCGAGCGCGTCCTGTTCTCGCCGACCGTCGGATTGACGGAAGGGGAGGTGACGGATCGATGGGAGCGGATCACGGCACTCCTCGCGTGAGCCAGCATCGTCTGGACGGGTCGCCGCCGAAGGATCCGCCCTCGACGGAATCCCCTCCGGCGGAGGGAGCGCTTCCCGCCCCGAGCGCTCCCGGGAGCACCGGGTCGATGGTTCCTGGTGTGGATGACGCGGCGCTCGAGGAGCGCCGCCGTCAATGGGCCATCGAGCGAGCGCGTTTCGAAGCGGCCCATCTTCCGCCCCGAACCGAGGCGCCCGAGGTTGACTGAGCGTGCGCCTCGGACTCCCGCAACACGATGGGCTAGCCTAATAGGCACCGGGGGTCGTCGATTCGACACCCCCATTCCATGCCGATGTACACCGTTTCAGGCCGGTTCTATGCGCGCCGGGACGACTGGCAAGTGTTCCACAAGCAGCACGACGCCCCCACACCGGACCAGGCACGGGAGTGGGCGCTCAGCGAGATCGGAGGCTGCCATGGGATCCAGCGGCGGAACATCCGCATCGATACGATCGCCGAGGTACTGCCGGAATGAGCGCCGGGTCGCGCGAGGTCGTGACCGAGGAGCAGGTCCAAGAGGAGCTGATGCGCCTCGAGGCGTACCGCAACCAGCTCAACGCGCTCCTGCAGCAACACCAGCTGCTGGGCTCTTCGCGGATCGAGCACGACCGCGCCCGTGAGACGCTCGAGGCCCTCGACCGGCTGAGCACGGACAGCGAGATCGTCATTCCACTCGGCGGGGATGCCTACGTGCGCGGTAGCGCCGCACGTGGCACCCAGGTCCTCCTCGGCATCGGTAGCGGGGTGGTCGTCGAGATGGAACGGCCTAAAGTCGTCGAGATCCTGGCCCAGCGACTCACCCGGATCGATCAGGCCGCCCAGGAGATGGGCGAGCAGATCCATACGCTCGAGGAGCGCGTCGAACTGATCTCCCAACGCCTGGACTCGCTCTCTCGCGCACCGCCCCCCGCGGGTGGGGCGGGAGCCTCCGATGTGGGCGGCGCTTAAGGCGCGCCTGCGACGCTCCGCCGGCCCGGACCCCTCGTCCGAGCCTGCGACCTCCGAGACTCCCGCCGGTCCCGAACCCTCGGGCTCGTTGGCTGTTCCGATCGGCCCCGGCACACCGGCCCCCGCGGGAGCGACTCCGTCCTCGGCGCCTCCGGCGGAGGAGATGTTCTCGGAGGGAATGCTCGGCCGGAGACTGCGCGAGGCGACGCTGGACGAGATCTTCCAGGACCTCGAGCTCGTTCTATTGCAGGCGGACGTCGCGCTGCCCGTGATCGAGCGCATGGAGGCCGATCTGCGCAAGGAGCTCACCGGGCGCAAGCTGCGCTGGGGAGTGGACGCCGAGATGGCCGTCCGGGGTTGTCTCGAACGCTCCGCGCGGGCGATCCTTGCTCAGCCGGTGATCGACGTGGCGGCCGCGGCCCGCGCTCAGGACCCGAAGCCGTACGTCATTCTCTTCTTGGGCGTGAACGGGACCGGGAAGACGACCACGGTCGCGAAGATCGCGGGCTGGCTGCGCGAGCGCGGGCTCACGAGCGTGATCGCGGCCGGGGACACCTTCCGGGCCGGGGCGATCGACCAGCTGCTCATCCACGGCGAAAACCTCGGCATCCGAGTGGTGCGTCAGCAGGAGGGCAGCGACCCGGCGGCGGTCGCGTTCGACGCCATCGCGCATGCCCGCGCGAAGAAGGTCGATGTCGTCCTCATCGATACCGCCGGTCGCCAGAACACCAACGACAACCTGATCCAAGAGGCGAAGAAGATCCGCCGGATCGCGAACCCGAACCTCACCCTGTTCGTCGGGGACGCCCTCAGCGGTAACGATGTGGCCACGCAAGCCCAGCTGTTCAAGGAGGCGCTCGGCATCGATGGGATCGTCCTGACCAAGCTGGACGCCGATGTCCGCGGCGGGGCGGCCCTCAGCGTCGCCTACGTCGTCCACAAGCCGATCGTGTTCGTGGGCGTCGGTCAGAGCTACTCGGACCTCGCCGCGTTCGACCCGGATTGGCTCGTCCGGCGCCTGTTCTCCGAGGAGGGAGCCGGGTGACGGCCCGGATCGATGTGGTCCTCGTCCGACCCAAAGAGGACGGCAACGTCGGCGCGGTGGCTCGGGTCGCCAAGAACTTCGGCGCGGAGCGTCTCATCTTCGTCGCCCCACGCGCCAAGCTCGGAGTCGAGGCCCGTCGCCGGTCGATGGCCGGTCTCCCGCTCCTGAAAGCCGCGCACACCTACTCCACGCTCGACAAGGCCGTGGCCAGCGCGGACCTCGTGGTCGGAACGACGGACCTGTCCACCGGTCGGTCGACCGGCTACCTGCGCCGCTCGGTGAGTCCCGAGCGGTTGGGGGAGGTTCTCGAGTCCCTCGTGGGGCGCGTCGCGATCGTCTTCGGGCCCGAGGACAACGGCCTCTCCCGGACCGAGCTCTTGAGATGCGATCTGCTCGTCCACATCCCCGCAGGCCGCGAGTTCCCTACCCTCAACCTCTCCCACGCGGCCGCGATCGTGCTCTACGCGATGCATCGTGCGCGCCGCGGGCAGGCCTCCGAGAGCACGCCCGCCCCCGAGGAGCTCGAGATCAACGGCCCCGAGAAGGAGCTTCTCCTTCGGCGGCTCGGGGAGCTCATGGAGCGGACGGGCTATCCCGGGCACAAGCGACGGGGTTTAATCCTCCTCTTCCGTCGTGTCTTCGGCCGAGCCACCCCCACCGAGGCGGAGTTCCGCATGATGCTCGGGTTCGTCAAGGGGGTTGAGCGGTCGCTTCCCCGAAAGTAGCATGTCCGAGAACGTAGATTGGCTCCGGGCCCGCGGCATTGGCCGAGAACGCTTCGCCGGATACGTCGTCGAGTACCTGGGCAGCCTCGGCTACACGGTCGAGCGCACCGAGACCACCGAGCCGATGGAGAGCCACCTCACCGCCCACCTGAACAAGCAGAATCCTTCGATCCCGCCGTCGGCGAGCGACCTCATGTTCCGACTGTATCCGACGAGCGGCGGGGCCGCCCTGATCTGGGAGGCCCCTCGGGCCGTCGCCCCGGAGGACCGCGCCGGGATGGATCGGTTCGTCCGGGAGATCTCGCTGCACCTCGAGCGCTCCGTCGCGACCGAGAGCCACGCCACGGCGAAGGTCGTCCGTCCGGCCGAGTCGCGCCTCCCGTGGGTCGTCCCCTCCGCCGCTCCTCGCTGAGCCGGCATCGCGCGGACCCGGGGGCGGCCCTCGGATCACTGCCGAACCGTCGGCTCAATGCGCCCGGGCTCGGACGCGGCTTCCGCGACGAGCTGGGCCTCTCCCGGCGGTCCGGGGCTCTTTCTACCGAGCCCGACCACGAGCTGCACTCCGACCAAGATCAGGGCGAGGCCCGCGATGGTCCCTAGTGGGCTGTAACTGACAGACGTTGTATTTTGCGGACCTTCCGCAGAATCTCGCTGCTACTCTTGGTCCACACGAAGGGCATCGCGGTTTGATTGTGGACTCCCACGTAGTCTCGAACCGCCTGCCGGAGGTCCGGTACGCTACGGAAGCTCCCCCGACGAAGTCGCTTGGCCATCAGCTTGGAGAACCATCCCTCCACGGCGTTCAGCCACGACGAGTGGGTCGGCGTGAAGTGGAGATGGAACCGAGGATGGCTGTGCAACCATCGTCGTACTTCCTCGGTCAGGTGCGCGCTGTGGTTGTCTGCAATCGCGTGGACCTCGTATCCCTTCGGCGCCTCTCGGTCGAGGGTGGCCAAGAAGGAGATGAACTCCTGGTGGCGATGCCGACGGTGGAACTCCACCACCACACTGCCGGTAAGGGTCTCGAGAGCCGCGAACAGATCGATGGTGCCGTTCCGCTTGTATTCGTGGGGACGCCCCTCCGGGAATTCCTTGCCCATGGGTAGGACGGTTTGGATCCGTTCCAGTGCCTGCATCTGGGGCTTCTCGTCCACGCTGAAGACGATTGCCTTCTCGGGTGGATTGAGGTAGAGCCCGACCACGTCGACCAATTTCTCCTCGAACTTGGGATCGGGACTCAACTCGAACGACTGGACGCGGTGGGGTTGGAGGTGACGCGCCCTCCAAACTCGGTGGACCGTCATGTGACTGACGCCCAGGTGATCGGCCAGAGTTCGAGTCGACCAGTGAGTCTCCCCGGAAGGTGTCTCGTGGAGCGTGGTCTCCACGATCTTGTTCACCAGCGTCTCCGAAAGCGCCGGGGCGCCCGGTCGGGGGGCATCTTGGCGGATCCCTTCGACTCGGAGGAGCGCAAATCGCGACCGCCAAAGTCCTACGGTAACGGGATTGGTGCCTAACTCCTCGACGATGGCCTTGTTGGTCTTCCCTTCGGCAGCTCGAAGAACGATCTGGGAGCGGAGGACCAAGCGTTGCTCGGTGGATCTCCCCCGAGACCAGTGTTCGAGTTCTCGGCGTTCCTCGGGAGCGAGCACTATGGGTGGCGCAACTCGCATGAAGAAGGGATAGCGAGGCCGGATATAACGATACGCATTTCAGTTACGACCCACTAGGCCGATGGGCTCTCCGAGCAACAGGTGACCCCACAATACCCCGAAGATCGGCATCAAGAAGGTGACGCTGAGCGCCTGGGTCGGCCCGGCCACCTGGAGGATGTGGAAGTACAGCAGATACGCCAGCACCGTCGAGAGCAGGGCGAGGCCGAGCATCGCTTCGACCGCGAGCGGCGTGAACCGCGCGCTCGGGACCTCGACCAGGGCGAAGGGAAGGAGCATCGCTCCCGCCGCGAGCTGCTGGCCCATCGAGATGGTGATCGGCGGAACGTTGCGGAACTCGCGGTGGAGATAGAGAGCCGCGACCCCGTAGGAGCCGGCCGCCAGGAGCGAGAGGGCGACCGAGATCAGGATCCCGGTCGTCAGCGGGAACGGAGCGACGCCCACCGCGATCCCCACACCGACGATTCCCAGGAGAAGACCGAGGGAGGTGCGGCGAGAGAGCGCCGCGCTCAGGAAGGAGACCGCGAGAACGGTCGAGAAGATCGGAGCGGTGGAGTTGAGCAGCGCGGCGTACGACGCGGGCAGCTCGAGCTCGCTGATCGCGATCAGCGTGAACGGGAGCGCCGCGTTCAGCGCTCCAAGGATGAAGTAGGCCCTCCAGCGGCTTCGAAGATCGGGAAACCGCGTGCGCAGCTGGCCGGACGCTGCGATGTAGGCCAGTACCACGCCGGCGGCGACGAGGACCCGAAGGTCGATGAGCAACGCCGGCCCGAGGAGGGGGGAGGCGACCTGAATGAAGACGTAGGAGAGCCCCCAGATGGCGCTGAGCACGACGAGGTAGATGTACTCCCGAGCTCGCATCGCAGACTCGACGGCCGTCCGATGGAGCGCGCTCGGTGGAAAGCGATTATCACACCGCACTCCTCGCCCCGCCGTCGGCCCCGATCCCGACGAGGAAGGGGTCGACCCGGAACCGGTCCTCTCCCGAAAACACCCCTTTGAGGATATCTGGAGTACGGAAATTAGTTCCAGCCCCTGTCCTCGCCCCGACTCCTGACCAGCTCCAGTGGGCCCGAGCCCGCGCTCAGGCCCTCCGCTACCGTCAGCACATTCCTCTCCCTCCTCCCCCACCCCGAGCTCCCCCGCGC